>NZ_JBAHZZ010000093.1:0-8013 GCF_037132785.1 Flavicella sp.
CTACTAATTGTAGAGCGAGCTCTGTTGAGAGTTTTAGCAATGTATGTTTTGTTCTTTTTCTCTTCTAAAAGAGTCTGAATAATCACCCTTTCTTTTAGGGTAAGTCGGCGATGTTTTTTTACTACCATTTTACAAATCTATAAATTTAGATTTGTTGCGTTAAGTTATTGAATGGAGGATTTAATCTATCATTTTGATATTTATTTGGTGCCATACAAATAATCAGTATAATATCCACTAACAATAATAAATTTCCACGAGGAAGAACCTCGAGAAATTCTTATAGATTAAATTTGAAAGTTGTGGTTTCCCTGATGCTGACGGAATAGCCATAGCCCAACCACTAACTATCTTTTTTGTATATGTACCCATTAAGCGGATTTATAAAAATTAAAAAGAAAATAATTCCAAAAGCAAATTCATAAACTTCCCAACATCTATTAGAGTTATTCATGAATAGTATAAACACAGTAGCAGCAACAAAAGCAATAGTATGATTCCATCTTGGAATAGGAATAGCAAACGTTGTGAATAAACTCTTTACCCAAGTGGTTTTTCTGTACAATATTGGAACAATAATTAAATAAATTACTAATACAACTATTAATAACTGACTAAAAATGAGTTTGTTTATTTTTGTTTCTCCAATAATCATATTATGCAAGTTGGTTTCTTGTTGAGCATTATTTTCTAAGAAAAAGTCTGACGATTCTATATCAAAAATACGCTGTCCCCAAGAAATTTCTTCACCTGCACCAAATAAAAATATTAGTGCCATTCCAATTACACCAACTTTCCAAAGAATAGAATTAGAACGACCAAATTTAACAAGTCTATAAATACACAACACACTAATGACAAACAACATAATTGCTGTCCCAGTTTCTACGAATCCATCTTCTTGAGCAAATTTAGTGTCAAAAAATACGACGTCGTTGTTCGCATAATAAATACCTATTGCATAAACCAAAAGCAATAAACTATAACCTAATAATTCTGTTCGTGTTAAGGATTTTAAATTCATAATATTGTTTAAATTAAAGTCAAAAGTAGTTCTTTTTAAATTAAAAGTTATAAGTTATTTTCTAAATATTATATAATTTAAGGTTTGGAATCAATCCTGCCGTAAATAAATTTACATCGTTGGAAATTTTTCCATTTCATAGGAATTGTAGCTTGTTTTTATAAGTTTTAAAAAAGCCCCCCTTGTATTGTTCTATATCAGTGTTTTTTTTGATAAATGGTTCATATAGCCATTTTTGTAATTCAATTTTAGCAAAGTGATTTATTTTTAGAAATGGATGAAATTAGATTTACACCACTTGTATTTAGCAATGCTTTAAGATGTTTCGGTCTTAAAAGAGTGATTTAACAACCAGGAACTACATAGACCGTATTGGCTATTGGGTAAAACAGCTACAAAAACTTCCTCAGGTTCAAATTTCACTATTTAGTGGGCTTATATTTAGAGTTTTTGAAAAGAATATCAGTGTTGGTCTTTATCATTTTATCAATACTTACTGAGTTGTTCTTCATATAAGAACGTACGATTTGCAAACCTATAAAATTCCCAATTCCACCAGGAGATTCTCTATCATTACCTAGATAAAATTTTGAAAAGGGAGCAAGATCAATAAAACGTTTATTTAGAGATTGGTTCGTACTAAAAAGCATCTCATGAGAAATAAAGTACTTCCATATTTCAGATTCGTTTTCAATACTCCAAGTCAACTTTGATTGTGGAATTCCCAATATCAAATTTTCTTTAACATCGGGTAAAAATAATTCAGCTAAATATAATTGTTTACCAAAATAAATCATAGACCCTATGAAACTTTGATCTCTATGTATTACGTATTCTTTTTGAATTATTTTTTTTGCTAAATCAACAATAATATTATCTTGAGTAAAATTGGAGGAAATATATTTTGGAAAGTTATTATAAACTTCTGAATCTGCTCCTAAAAACATATCTAGAGAAATGAATGCAAGAGAATCAGCATAAATAATAGGGGTCTCATAGTCCAAGCCGTTTATTAGTGTAAATGTTTTAGGGGGAGAAAAAGTAGGATTGTAATATTTTATATATTTATATAGTTTATCTGTTTGGTCATGTATTATTTTTAAATTTGGGTAAACACTATCCGTAATTTTAAAAAGAATCTGTTCATCAGGATCATTGATTTTATCTAACCATTCTTTATTTGTAAGAGCCGATGGAAATAAATAAGGAAATTTTTTTTTTAAAACGAGTAATTTTTCTTCATTGGCTAAAAAAAAATCTTTGTGGAACTCAATAAAATCATACTCCAATTTTATTTTTGAAATCTCTTTTTCTCTTTGATCTTTACAGCTTAATAGTACCGATAGAGTTAAAATTGTTATTAGGATCGTTTTAGTCATATGAGGAATCATTTTCTGTATAGTTTTAAGATGTTTTTTTGAAAACTACGTTAAATTCAGTGTTTACTAAGTGTATTATTGTTTACTTTCGTAAAATCAAAAATACTAAAAATACACATACTATGAATTCTAAAAAGGTCGCAAATTATATCGTGAACTGGTTAAAAGATTATGCTACTAAGGCTGGAGTAAAAGGATTTGTAGTCGGAGTTTCAGGAGGTATTGATTCTGCAGTAACCTCTACGCTTTGTGCTAAGACGGGATTGGCAACTATTTGTATTGAAATGCCTATTCATCAAAATGTTAATCAAGTATCGAGAGCTGAGGAACACATTGAAAAGTTAAAAATAAAATATAATAATGTAAGAAGCATTCGTATAGATTTGACAAAATCTTTTGAAAGCATTCATGAATTGATGCCTCTAGGAGATAGCGAGGATCTTTTAACTTTAACTTTGGCAAATACAAGAGCTAGGTTAAGAATGACATCTTTATATTATTTAGCTGGAATTAATTCCTCATTAGTAGTGGGTACAGGAAATAAAATAGAGGATTTTGGTGTTGGATTTTACACGAAATATGGTGATGGAGGTGTAGATATAAGTCCGATTGCTGATTTAGTGAAATCTGAAGTATTTGCGTTAGGAATATTTTTAGAGGTACCACTAGCTATTCTAAAAGCAGCTCCTACAGATGGTTTGTTTGGTGATAGTCGGACAGATGAAGATCAATTAGGAGCTTCGTATGATGAGCTAGAAATAGCGATGAAACAAGATCAAGATGAAGTTGTTATTGATGATTTAAAGGGAAGGCAAAAGGAAGTATTCGAAATTTATACAAGGCTGAATAAAAATAATCAACATAAAATGAACCCAATACCTGTTTGTATCATTGTTGATACTCTTAAAAAATAATTAAGACAGAACAACTTCTCGTAAACTTAAAGAGTCATATATAATTACTATTTTTACAAAAAGCCTTTCTTTTGGATTTTATTGAATTTACTTTTTTAGATTTTCTTGATATAACCTTAGTCGGGGTGTTATTGTATTATGTATACAAACTTTTAAAAGGGACAGTTGCCATCAATATTTTTATTGGTATAACCATTGTTTTTTTAATCTATAAAATCACTCAAGCTCTTAAAATGGAGATGTTGAGTAGTATTCTTGAAGTTTTAGTAGGAGGAGGTGCGATAGCGATGCTTATTATCTTTCATCCTGAGTTAAGAAAATTTTTACTGATGTTAGGTTCTGCAAATATTGGATCTAGAAGAGGGTTTATTAAGCAGCTTAAGTTTCTGAAAACAGAAATTAATATAGAGGTAGATGTAGAGTCAATTGTTTTAGCTTGTAGTAAAATGTCTAAGTCTAGAACTGGCGCATTGCTTGTTATTGAACGACATAACAGTCTTGATTTTGTAAAAGAGAAAGGGGATTTTATGAATGCAGAAATTAATGTTCCATTATTAGAAAGTATATTTTATAAGAATAGTCCACTACACGATGGAGCAACAATTATAAAGGAAAATTTTATTGTTGCGACTAGAGTTGTTCTTCCTTTGTCAGATAAAAATTTACCGAGTAGATTTGGCTTAAGACATAGAGCAGCAATTGGTATAACAGAAAGAACAGATTGTATTTGTATTGCTGTCTCTGAAGAAACAGGTAAAATATCACTAATAAAAGATGGTGAATTTGAATTGTTTACAGATCAGATGGATTTAGTTGAAAAACTAAAATCTTATTTAGCTTAAGCGGTTTCTATACCAACTTCACTAAACTGCTTCTCAAATAAGTTTCTATAAAATCCGTTTTTAGTTTTCAATAATTCTTTATGGGTTCCTGTTTCAACAATATTACCTTGGTGCATCACTATAATTTTATTCGCTTTTTGAATTGTTGCTAGCCGGTGCGCAATGACAATAGAAGTTCTGTTCATAGTAATCTTGTCCATAGCAAATTGAATCATTTTTTCAGAATAAGAATCGACAGAGGAAGTAGCTTCATCTAAAATCAATACAGAAGGATTACTAAGATAAGCTCTTAGAAAAGAAATAAGTTGTCTCTGACCTGAAGAGAGCATGTTTCCTCGTTCTTTTACATTAAAATGGTAACCATTTGGAAGACTCATAATAAAATCATGAATTCCAATTTTCTTTGCTGCTACCATTACCATCTCTATTGTAATAGCCTTGTTTTCAAGTGTTATGTTGTTTAATATCGAATCAGAAAATAAAAATACATCTTGCAAAACTATCGCAACATGGTTTCTTAGACTTTTTAGTTTAAAGTCATTTATGTTGATAGAATCAATACAGATCTGACCAGAATCAATCTCGTAAAATCGATTTAACAAATTAATAATTGTAGATTTTCCGGCTCCCGTTGCACCTACAATCGCTATAGTTTCACCAGCATTTACAGTCATTGTAATTCCTTTTAAAACTTCTTCATTTTTCACATAGCTAAAATGAACATCTTTAAATTCAATTTTACCATCTAATGACGAAATATCAATAGTACCTTCTTTAGAAACAGATTCTTGAGTGTCCATTATTTCGAAAACCCTGTTTGCAGCAACCATTCCCATTTGTAACGTGGTAAATTTATCGGCAATTTGTCTCAATGGGCGATAAAGCATTTCTACCATCATTATAAAACCCATTATTTCTCCTAGAGTTACGCTGCCATTCAATGCTAAATTTAAACCTCCATACCACACCAACAATCCAACTGCTATAGAAGAAAGAATTTCTGCTATCGGAAAGAAAACAGAAAAAGACCATACCGCTTTAATATGAGCTGTTTTATGAGCTTCATTAATCTCTTTGAACTTATTGTATTCAATCTTTTCTCTACTAAATAATTGAACTATTTGCATGCCCGTTATTCTTTCTTGAATAAAACCATTTAAATTGGCTACTTGAGTTCTCACTTGTTGAAACGCAATTTTGATTGCTGATTGAAAAACTTTTGTAGCATAAATGATTATAGGTAATACTACAAAAGAAATTAATGCTAATTGCCAGTTTTTATATAACATTAAACTTGCAATTACAAACATTTTTAGCAAGTCGCTGATAATCATAAAAAGACCTTGTCCAAAAAATTGAGCAATTGTTTCTACATCAGAAACAACTCTTGTTACCATTTGTCCTACAGAAGACTTGTCGAAGTATGACATTTTAAATTTGAGAACATGGTCAAAAAGTTTAACTCTAATGTCTTTGACAATATGTTGTCCTAACCAATTTGAAATAAAAATAAATGCGAGATGTAATAATACTTCTATAATCAGAACAGAGAAAATGAGTATTACATAAGTAAGGAGTCCTTCTGAGTCTTTTCCTTTTATATAACTATCAACAATTTCTATTATTAAATAAGGTCGCAAAGCAGCAATTAAAGCTAAAGATATCGCCGTGAAACAAGAAATAATAAAGTATAAGCGATATTGTTTTGCAAACCTCATAAGACGCGAAAAAACATCAAAATCAAATACTCTATTTTTATTAGTTTTATTCATGTTTTATTGTTTCTGGGTAGTTGACCGCTGTAAGAGATAGCCCTTGAGCAGGTGCTGAAGTACCTGCCATGGACCGATTCTGACTTTCTATAATTTCAATTAAATCTTCTATCGTGTTTTTCTGTTGACCAATCGCTACTAGTGTACCTACTACCGCACGTACCATATTACGTAAAAAACGGTCTGCAGTAATATAAAATGTAAGAATGTTTCCTTCTTGTACCCACTCAGCGTTTGTAATATTACAGTTATATGTTTTAACCTCTGTTTTTGATTTAGAGAAGCATTTGAAATTTGTATAGCTTTTTAACAATTCTGCTGCTGTATTCATTTGAGAGATATTTAATTCATTCCTGAAAAATTGCCAGGTAGTATCAAGTAGAAAAGGGTTTCTTCCTAAATATATTTTATACTCGTAACTTCTAGAAGTAGCACTAAATCTAACGTGTGCTTCATTATTTACAGGAAATATAGACTCAATTACAATATCATTTGGCAATACAGAATTAAATTTATAGATGTATTTTGGAGAATCTATACGGATGTTAGTATCGATATGTGCAAACATTTGAGCTGCGTGAACACCTGTATCTGTTCTTCCTGCACCTACTACCAATACAGGAGAGCAAAGTATAAGAGAGAAAGCCTTATTTATTTTTTCTTGTACAGTAGTAGCATTGGGCTGAATTTGCCAACCATGGTAGTTTTTACCTAAATATGAAAGTTCGATGAAATACCTCAAGAATACTGAATTTTAGATGACAAATATAAGGATTCCATTCATAAATTATAAACTTTCTATGAATGAACAATAGCTTTTGAAAATTAATATATTGTTAATTACTTTGTAACGTGAGAGTTGAAAAAACAAAATTTATTTCTTAATAAAACGTTGCAGAAAATGAAAATTGAACGTATTTTTGCAACGGCAAGTCCTACACAACTAGCTCCCTAGGAATCCCCCAGGGCGGGAACGAAGCAAGGGTACAAGGTTGTAGCGGTGTGATGTAGGTAGCTTGCCATTTTTTATGCCTATTATTTTCTTCTCAGGCATAGTAATCTTCTTTATAAAGTTGTTGTATTTTTCGTTAAATTAACGTTTTCATACCTGCCAATATATGTAAATAACATAAATTTGTTATACAAAAATTAAACAAATTAGAATATGAAATTTTTTATCGACACAGCGAATTTAGAGCAAATTAAAGAAGCACAAGCATTAGGCGTACTAGATGGAGTAACTACAAATCCGTCTTTAATGGCTAAAGAAGGAATTTCAGGTCAGGAAAACATATTAAAACATTATCTAG
Organism: Flavicella sp.; assembly: GCF_037132785.1. Classification (GTDB taxonomy): domain Bacteria; phylum Bacteroidota; class Bacteroidia; order Flavobacteriales; family Flavobacteriaceae; genus Flavicella. Next base: position 7,242 of record NZ_JBAHZZ010000093.1, read on the forward strand.
ATATTTGCAAAGCAGTAGAAGGAGACGTATCTGCAGAAGTAATTTCTACTGATTTTGAAGGGATGATAAAGGAAGGAGAAGCTTTAGCTGCTTTAACCCCTCAAATTGTAGTTAAATTACCTATGATTAAAGATGGCGTTAAGGCGTGTAAATACTTTTCTTCAAAAGGAATTAGAACAAATGTTACCTTGGTGTTTTCTGCAGGACAAGCGTTATTAGCAGCAAAAGCTGGTGCAACTTATGTTTCTCCATTTATAGGAAGGTTGGATGATATTTCAACTGATGGAATGAGTTTAATTAAAGAAATTCATTTGATTTACGATAACTACGGATTCGAAACGGAAATTTTAGCTGCCTCAGTGAGACATACGATGCACATAATAAACTAAGACCGTTGCATAATGCTCTTTTCAGTTTTAGATTTCAATTTTTACTTTTTAAATCTAAAATTTATGTTTTTTTTTCTTATTTTCATTGTTTATGTTAGTTATGAATCTATTTTTTGGTTCATTTTCCTTTAGTTTTTAGAATTAGTGGCAATTATCCTTGGACTTCTATATAAATTGTAACAAATAGCAAGACCGTTGCAAGGTACATGACAAAAACAAAGACCCAAACTTAGGGTGTAAATAGTTGTTTGTTAGCTTATTAAGATGTATATTCAAGCCATGAAACTACAAATAACACCTACTTTTGCAGATAGCATTTGTGATTTACGCACAAGAAAGATAAAAGCTACATTTTTTAGTCAAATAAATATTCTTATCGATTG
>NZ_JBAHZZ010000169.1:0-7412 GCF_037132785.1 Flavicella sp.
CCTCGATTTATCATTTTTATGGCATCCCTTCGTATAATTTCTCTTTCTTGATCGGACACGCTTCGTAAGTCTGTTTTTTCCATCAATAAAGATACAAAAAAATATATTAATTAAAGAACTATTGGTTCTGAGTTAATATGAAAGAAAATTGGCAAAATGAAGCACTTTGGAAAACCGAATTTGAAAATTAATTGATTCATAAAAATGAGCAAACAACCAGAACAAATATTAGAAAATCAATTAGTTGCACAACTGCAACAATTGAAATACGAAAAAACACTTATTAAAGATGAAAACGCTTTAGTTGCCAATCTAAAAACACAATTAGAAAAGCACAATAACACCTACAAAAAGACCATTTGCAAAGTAAACGAATCTAAATAGCGAGAAATATCGATAATCTTGCAGTTTTTACTTATTTTTGATTTATAAAACAACTTTATGTTAGAAACAGTACCAAAATTTACACAAGAAAAAGAAACTATAAACACGATGGTTTCGCTTGAATTAACGGGTGCATTAAAAAAAATACAAGACGAGTATTTATTTTGGGACAAGGCAAAATATAAAAATAAAGGCTTAAATCCAGCAGTATTTTGGTCTGCCATAAAAATGCAACGTAAGCTAAAAAACACAAGTATTTCTTTTGGTAAATACACGTTTACCTTTCATATTACCGATTTTATGCACCGTGCATTACATCAGTTCGACTTAAATATTGGAGGTACATTAAGTAGTAATATTGGTATTTCCGAAACCGATAAAACAAAGTTTATTATTAGCTCTTTAATAGAAGAAGCCATTTCGAGTAGCCAAATGGAAGGAGCGAATACCACCAGAAAAAAAGCAAAAGAAATGATACAAAAGGAATTGAAGCCCAAAAGCAATTCCGAAAAAATGATTTTGAACAATTATGTAACTATGAAACATATTGTACAGCAAAAAAATGAAGACCTTACACCAGAATCGTTACTGTACGTACATAAATTAATAACAAGCAACACACTAGAAAACACAAAAGAGGAAGGTGCTTTTAGAAAAAATGATGATATTCAAGTAGTCAATCATATTGATGGAGAAGTAGTACACACACCGCCAAAAGAGGAAAATTTAAATATATTGTTACAGGAGTTGTGTGTTTTTTTTAATGAAGATCAAGAAAAATTTATTCATCCCATTGTAAAAGCCTGTATCATACATTTTATGATAGGTTGGATACATCCTTTTTCTGATGGAAATGGTAGAACAGCAAGAGCATTATTTTATTGGTATATGTTAAAAAGAGGTTATTGGCTTACCGAGTATATGTCTATATCAAGAATAATAAAAGACAGTAAAAATCAATATGAAAAAGCGTATTTATATACCGAAATTGATGATAATGATTTAAACTATTTTATAACTTACCATATTAAAACAATGGAAAAAGCTTTTTTTGCTTTAAAAACATATATCAATAAAAAGCAAAAAGAAGTAGTACAATCTGCCAGGTTTTTAAAAATTCCAGATGTTAACGACCGAATGTCTCAAATATTAAAAATTGTATTTGATGATGCAGATAGAGTTTTGGCAAGTAAAGAATTTGAAAAACGATTTGATGTGTCAAGTTTTACAGCAAGAGCAGATTTAAAAAAGTTAACTGAATTGGGCTTTTTAGAAATTCTACAAATTAATAAAATCAAGAAAAACTATATAAAATCAAGTCAATTTGATAATTTATTGAAAAATTACGATATCTAAAACTGCGAGATTCTCTCGATTTATCGCAATTTCTCATATAGTATTAAAAAAGAAAATTAATGTCTAAATTAGCCTTTTAGCGATATAACTTTTAGTCTTTTTTTCTTGCAATAATGTTTCAATTACCACACGTTCTTTTAATGATAATCGGCTATGTTTTTTTGCTTTCATACAACAAATCTAAGATTTTGATTTGTTGCGTTAAGTTCTTGAATTCAGTCTCTAAAAAAAGAAGTCATTTAAAAAGTTACATTTTTTAAATGACTTCTTTTTGGGAATTTTATAACAACGTCTTATATATTTATTCCTTTACAGGTTAAAACAATTATGAATTTTCGTTTTCCCAATTAGGGGATAATAATGTTGTATTTTACAGAGCTCTTAGACGTCTTTTGTTATAAAAAACTAACGGTAACCATTATTTGTTGGGTCAGATTCCAATAAATTAGCATTTAATAAAATTTGTGTTTGAGGTATTGGCAATAATATATGTTGAGGTTGGATATTTGCTGCTGGATTATTCCAGCTTCTATGAACCGTGGCCTTTACAACTTCTTCTAATATCCCCCATCTGATTAAATCCATTCTTCGATGCCCTTCAGCAGCAAGTTCAAACTTTCTCTCATCGTAGAGGGCTTCTCTAAAGGATTCTTGTGACATACCACTCCATGGCTGATCTGGTTCAAATGCTCTTTCACGAATCTTATTCACATATTGGTATGCGTTACCTGGTCCATTCAATTCATTTTCTGCTTCAGCTGCCATTAAATAAATATCAGCTAAACGAAATACGATATAATTTTCATGGTGATTATATCTCAAGGAATTTATTTGATCCAAATTCCAATTTTTTCTATAATATGGAAAATTCAACTCCATGCCTAAATGTTCTGTAACAATAGTAGCATCATAACGTAAATCGCCTGTTTGCCAGTTTTCTTGTAAGGCTATTTCGGGTAATGGAATTGCCCACCCATAACCTGTCATATCTTCGTCGTATTCTGACATTAAACTTTGAAAATATTCCCATCTAGCCATTTGACTTCCGCTATTGTCATAAACAGGATTTCCAGATTCATCATACGCATCTTCCTCTCTGTTTGTTGGTTCGTCTCTAATTCTTGGATTGTAATCGTCTGTTCTAGATGTGGTTATACCAGAGTCAGACTTGAAGTCGATCACAAAAATATGTTCGTCATTAATTGAGTTTTCTGGATCACTTTGATCAAATACTTCTGTAAAATCATCTAATAGTATGTGATACGAGTCATTTATGATTACGTCACATTCATCTTTTGCTAATTGCCACTCTTTATCAAACAAATGAAATTTTGCCTTTAAGGCTGTTGCAGCCCATTTTGTTGCTCTACTTGCACTTTCAGAAGCATAAGATGTTGGCAATAAAGAAATAGCTCTTTCTAAATCAGCTTTCATGTCCGTTCTAATTTCAGTTTTATCAAACCTCCCCAATTCACCAGCCTCAATTGGATTTAACATTTCTCTAAAATAAGGAACATCTCCCCATAGGTTTGTTAAATGATAATAGGCTAATGCTCGTAAAAACAACAACTCTCCTACCGTTTGATTTCTAGTGTCTTCAGACAAACTTTCATTTCCATCTATTCTAGATATAAATTCGGTTGTTCCGTTTACAACGTCATATAATTTAACCCAAACTTCATTACCATCATCAACACCTTCAGCAATTAAATAATTATGAATATTTCCATTTACGTTTCTACTTGGCCCTACAACATCGGCTCCATTCACGTAATAATCATCTAGCCCTCTTTCACCATATAAATTATTTGCATGGAATTCTCTATAGATACCATTTACAGCTAAAACAGCTTCTGCATCGTTGTTAAAAAAGTTTTCAGGAGTAATTTCATCACGCAAATCTTCCTCTAAGAATTCATCACAGCCAACTATTGTAAATAGTCCTATTAAAAGTATGATTATTTTATTTATAATTTTATTTTCCATTTTGTTTTCCGTTTTGTTGTGTTTAAAAATCCATTTTTACACCTAAAGTGACCGACGTAGCATAAGGGTATTGTGCTTTAGAAAATCCTTGAGATACTGAGTTAAATCCACTTCCTGCAGTAAAACTATTTACCTCTGGATCTCCCATAGTAAAATCAGAGATTAAAAATAAATTTGTTCCAGTTAAATAAACACTTAATGATTGAATATTTTTTCCAAGATTCATTTTATCAATAGGAACGTTATAACTTAAAGAGGCCGTTTTTAATCGTATGTAAGAACCATCTTCTATATTCAATGTGCTATTAGGATTAAATGTACTTGTAGAAGTACCCGCTCTTGGAACATCAGAAGTTTCATTTACACCTTCAACCCACCTATCAAGCACTCTAGAATCTAAATTCATTTCTCCTCTACCATAAAATGAGGTTTGTGATCTTACATTAAAAATTTCATTTCCATACTGTCCCTCCAAAAAAATATCAAATGTTAGATTTTTATAGATAAATGTATTTCTAAATCCTCCAAAAAAGTCTGGTATAGGACTACCAATTATTCCGATATCTTGATCGTTCCAAATACCATTACCGTCTAAATCTTTAAATCGTGGACCTCCAATAAATGACATGCCTTCTCTATTATCAGCAATAATTTCATCTTCATTTTTATATGTTCCTAAATATTCTAAGCCCATGAAAACTGGCATCGCTTCACCAACAATTAGTCTGGCAGAAGTTCCTCCTTGGTTTCCTGTTGATTGTAGATCAATAAAATCTCTACCATCTAGCTCTAAGATTTTACTTTTATTTGTTGATATTGATAAGGATGAACTCCAAGAAAAATATTTTTTCTCTATATTGGTAGTATTCAAAGAAAATTCGAATCCTTTATTCTCAACAGATCCAACATTTTGAAGCTGAGTTCCTCCACCAGCTTGAGCTGATAAAGCTTTTGCTAATAATAAATCTTCAGTTGTTTTTTTATAATAATCTATTTCTAATGAAATTCTATTATATAAAAGGCCAATTTCGAGGCCAAGATCTAATTGCTTTGTAGTTTCCCAAGTTAAACCTTCACTTGGTACAGAACCTAATTGAATTCCGTTAACAATCTGATCGTTAAAAATAGTAGTTGTATTGTTATAGACTGCTATAGAATTGTATGAGTTTACCCCTTGCTCTCCTACAATACCATAACTAGCTCTAACTTTTAATCTATTAATAACATCATTATTTACCATAAAATCTTCTTCGTCAATATTCCAAGCTAATCCTGCAGATGGAAAAAATGCATATTTATTTCCTACTTCAAAAACTGAGGACCCGTCATACCTACCAACTAAAGTTAGTAAATACTTTCCTTGATAACCATAGTTTAATCGCCCTAATCCAGAGACCAGTGTTCTTTGATTATATTCAGAATTGACCCAATATAGTTCTGCATCTCCAAGAGACAAGTTGTTAAATGAAACCGCATCATTAGGGAAACCATCAGCTTGAGATTGTGTATATTCATTGTTGGTTTTTTGCCAAGTAAAGCCTCCTAATAATTTAAATGAATGATCATCTAAATCTAAATCATACGTAAAAGTATTTTCATTTAATAAACTTTGTTTGAAATTAGTATCTATTTGTGCCCAGCCACCAGTACCAGCTATTATTTTTTCTGGTAAAATACCTGGCTGGTATCGATTGCGTTTTTCATATGATAGTTCTGCGCCAAATGTAGATTTTAACTTAAAATTCTCAAACAACTCATACTCAATGTAAAAGTTAGAGATTATTTTAGTATTTAAGTTATGATCTTCTCTAAGGTTAATATCTGCCTCAGGGTTTCTTTCTGATGAAGAACTAACAGGATTTATTCCTGTATAATTCCCGTAATCATCATATACGGTTCGAACTGGAAGTACATTTTTAACAATTTGCTCATAATTAACTTTGTTTTGTTCTCTTTTATAATGAGTTAAATTAAAACGAACACCCGTTTTGAGCTTGTCAGAGACTTTCACGTCTAAATTTGTTCTAAAAGAAATACGATCGAGACCTGAACCTCTTACAATACCTTCTTGGTCAAAATAATTTAATGAAACAAAATAGTTTGAATGTTCCGAGTTACCTGAAATATTTAAATCAGTATTTTGAACATATCCCATTTGAGAAACTAAATCTATCCAGTCTGTTGTTGGAAATTCTTCAGTTCTGTTGTCAAATATTAATGGTAGCGTTGGGTCGGTTTCTCCAAATCCACTATCACCAGGGATAAACTGTCCCGCTTCGTTCATATAATCAATATAGTCCTCCCCGCTAAGTATATCAACTTCATTTGCGGTGCTTTGTATACTATAATAGTGGTTCACACTAATTCTTGGTTTTCCTATTGGACTTTCAGTTCCATTTTTTGTTGTAATTAGTATGACTCCAGAAGCTCCTCTTGTACCATAAATTGACAATGCCGTAGCATCTTTTAATATATCAATAGATTTAATATCGTTCGTATTTAAAGTGTTGAGGTCAAATCCAGACCCTACAATAAAACCATCAATTACATATAATGGATTGTTATTTCCATTAATAGAACTATTTCCTCTAATTCTAATTGTAGCTCCAGCGCCTGGCGAACCACTGTTTGAAGTTACTCTAACCCCTGTGGCTCTTCCTTGTAGTGCTTGATCCAATCGAGCGACTGGTTGGTTTTCTAGAACCTCAGCTTTTATGCTAGAAACCGAAGATACCAAATCCTTCTTCGTAGAAGTTCCGTACCCAATAATAACAATTTCCTCTAACTGTTGAGAATCAATTTTTAACAAAATGTTTAACACTCTCTGCTTAGAGATAACAATATCCTGACTTAAAAAGCCAACATACGTAAATTGTAAAATTTCTCCTTCAGACACTTCAATTGAAAAGTTTCCATCAAAATCTGAATTAGTACCTCTGCTTGTTCCCGTAACGGTGATATTAACACCCGGTAACGCTTCATTTGACTCATCTTTAACTGTTCCAGAAACTGTAGATTGTGCCATTAAAGACATACAACTACAACACAACAACAATAAAGTACATAATTTTAATTTCATTTTGTTTGAAAATTTAGTAATGCTTAATGTTAAATTCAAGTTAAAGATATTAAAGCGCTTAATAATATTAATCTCAAAACAGGGGTGTAAATGTCGCACACGTAGTGTTTAGCAATGGAGTTAAGTGAGTTAGAGACATATGCCCTCCAATAGTGATACATTATTTGCAAATTTAAAGCCTTAGAATAATACTTGATAGTAACGCACCGAAAACTTTAAATAAGTAGTTAAAACAAAAGCCGTTTTAGAAATACTTATAAAAGAGAGCTGAAATTCATTTGGTATTAGATCATTTTAAAATTGAAAAGATAAGACCGTTGCAAGGTACATGACAAAAACAAATATCCAAACTCAGGTAGTATCTCGTTGTTTGTCAACTGATTAAGACGTATATTTAAGTTATGAAACTACAAATAACACCTACTTTTGCAGATAGCATTTGTGATTTACGCACAAGAAAGATAAAAGCTACATTTTTTAGTCAAATAAATATTCTTATCGATTGGGATCTAATTTCAAAAATAATAGACAAGGACTATTCCAGAGGTAAAAGTGCCGTTGGTAAGCCTTGCTATGATGGTTTGTTGCTTTTTAAAATGTGTCTTTT
>NZ_JBAHZZ010000033.1:0-5742 GCF_037132785.1 Flavicella sp.
TGGTTTCTTTTAATACGGAAACTACATTTAGACATCCCATATTTTTTCTATATCCGAATTGATGCTGGTCTAACTTTAGGTGTCAATTCATTCTTGGAAGCAAGCAATATTCGAACAATTTGAGCATATTAGATGATACCATAACTGGGCGGAAGTTATTTGATTCACATTTATTATTTTTAATAATGTAATAATTTTTAATCAATGGTCTAATTTCTCTGTATAACATTTTTTCCGGTAAGTAACCATGACAAACAAATGCAGAGAAGAGCTTTGCAATAAATTCTTTATATGTATTATTGACATTATTTAAATGCTGAGAATGAACTAAATCAAAACCAATACCATCTTTTAGTTTGTTTATTGCAAAATTGATATCTCAACTATAAAATTTACAGTTGTTTATATATGTTATATTATTAATTTTTTTCAATATATTATCATATGTTTTAGGTGTTGTTTGAGATAGTGGATCATCCAATATTGTTTTATATTTATTTTTAAATATATTTAAAATTTCATTTTTATCGGTTTTTCCATCAACTACATTAAATATTTCTTTATTTGTTTTTTAAGCGTTTTTATATCTTTACAAAAGTCAGATTTATTATTTTTTGCATATGATTTCAATAATTTTTCTTTTTTAATTTTAATTTCAGTTTCTTTACAGAATTTTAATGCTTTTTTAAAATTCGTCCGAGATTTTTTCATTTTTTCGTAATGAATGCCATACCGACATTTAAAATTTTCTTTACATTTAAGGAAGCTGTCGCGCGCGACCATGTGTAATTCAAGGCAGCGTTCATTCCATCCCAGAACCTTTATGAATTTTTTGTTTGCTTTAGCCCTTTCATGCCCAGTGTGTGAAATTTTCATCGTTAACTTTGGAAGCAATTTTAGACCTTATTTATAGGGTTATAAGGGTCATTTTTGCATCTACTGATTCAGCTGAGTGAAAAAATTGCGCTAAAACAAACAAAAAATGCATTCAGACGTTAGTAAGCATGTCAACTTAGTCGAAAGTAGGCGTTTCGTTCCTCTCTCTCGCAGCAGGTAGGTGTGGCTAAATACCTTTTTTTATAATATTATATAAAAATATACGTTTTATTTTCATAGTTGATATAAACATGTCAAAGGCTACAGCAAAGACACATTTATAGATAGCAATATAATTATAAACCATTTTATATATATTTATATGGATAAATCGAGTGTTTAGAAAGGATGTGTGAAATATTACACATTGGGTACAGTACAGTACTGAAACTCAGTAATGGTCAGCCAGCCATTGTTTTTATTTTGATAGGAGTAAATAATATAAATAATTACGAATTTTAGTATTTTGAAATATCTTCATAGGACTTATTCAACTAATTTTTATATTTCTGTAGTGGAAACCCACTATATATGTATATGTGGGTGTGTAAAATAGGCTTTTTATCCATATATCCTGATTGATATATATTATTTAGTCATATATAATATGGATAGATGATATGACTATATAATCAATATTTTTACAGTATGGAGGACCAAGCAAAACAAATTCCTTCAACAAGCAGACAAAACGATGAACGTTCTAATTTTAGAAACAATAAGAAATCTATGGATATAGCTTCAATTTTGAAAATAATTCTTTGTCCAAGTGGGGAGGATTCAGAGGATGAAAATGAAGAAGATGATGATTTAGCTCTTGAAACTGCTACTTATTCTTTACAAAAACTTGATAATAACTTTGAAAATGAGGAAGCAGAACATTTAATTCAGAACTTAGTAGCATCATCGCAGGTAGAAATTGAAGATAACTCCATAAGTGATGAAGAGGATGTTCCTCTCGCATCTCTTTTTCCTAATTGTAGAGAAAGGCCTGAAATGCAAAGAACTTCACGCTGGCGTAAAAGCAAATTTGATCAGCCGGAAGATACTTCATGGAAAGACAAACAGACTTTTGATGACTCTTGGAACAATTTTACTCCTCTTGAGTTCTTCTTACTTATATTTGATGAGAATACCATGAAACACATTGTGGAACAAACAAATATTTATGCACTACAGTCCAAAGGAAAGGAATTGAAATTAGAGCTAGTAGAACTAAAAACTTACTTAGGAATTTTAATGAAATTTGGAATAGTTCATACACCAAGTTATCGTTATTTTTGGAAAAATTCATCTCGATATAATCAAATTGCAGACTCAATGAGTCGTAACCGATTTGAAGAAATAAAATCCTTTCTACATTTCAATAACAATGCGTTACTCAAACCAAGGGATCATCCAGAACATGACAAGTTGCACAAAACTCGTCCAGTCATTGAAGCCATTAGAAATAATTGTCGCAAAATACCTCAGGAAGAACATCAAGCTATCGATGAACAGATCATTCCAACTAAAGCCCACTCTGCACTGAAGCAGTACAACCCAATGAAACCTCACAAATGGGGTTATAAAGTCATATCTAGAGCAGGAGCAAGTGGTTTTATTTATGATTTTTTGATTTATACAGGAAAAGGTTGCATTGAGGATTCAGAAAACATTGGAGTGTCCTCAGCTTATGTCATAAAGTTATCTGAAGATGTTCCAAGGAATAAGAATTATAAATTATTCTTTGACAATTGGTTTTCTTCTCTTCCTCTGGTGGAAGCACTAAATGATCGGGGAATATTATGTCTCTCTACTGTTAGGTCAAACAGGCTCAAAGGCATCAAGCTAAAAGAAGAAAAATATTTGAAAAAAGAGGGAAGGGGAAGTTATGACTTCAGTGTTGAACAAAATAGTCAAACAATTGCGATAAAGTGGTATGACAACAAAGCTGTCCATCTTTTATCAAATTATGCAGGGATTGAACCCACAGACGTATGTAAGAGATGGGATAGAAAAAGGAATCAAAGAATTGAAGTTACAAGACCATTAGCAGTGAAGGAATACAATAAATTCATGGGAGGAGTTGATCTTTCGGATATGTTGATTGAATTGTACAGAATTGACTTCAAATCTAAGAAATGGTACATGCGCATATTTTTCTACTTGCTAGATATGAGTGTAGTAAATGCTTGGTTATTGTATCGTCGAGTGCTACCTGTAAACCGTGCAAAAACTCTTTCTCTGCTTGAATTCAAAGAAGATGTAGCATCTGGTTTGATGGCAAGTGTACGAACTAAAAGAGGTAGGCCTTCTGAATCACCTGAAGTCAAACACCAAAAGAAGAGAGTTAGTTGCCATCCTGCTGATTCAATAAGACTAGATTCAATTTCCCATTGGCCAGAATGGATCGAACATCCTCAAAGATGTAAAAAATGTGTAAATGCCCAGTCAAAAATAATTTGTAGTAAATGTAGAGTAGCTTTGTGCTTTACAAAAAATAGAAATTGTTATTTAGATTACCATCAAAAATAGGTCAACAATGGTAGATAAAATTAAAACTATTATATTATAAGTTTTTTACAATTACTTATTATTTTGGAGAGGTTTATTATGCTAATGTTTAAAAAAAAATCTACCATTAGAAAAGTAAATCAAATTTTTTACTTTACTGTGCCTTACAATCCCAATGTGCAAAATTTAACACATTATTTATTTCATTAATTATAAATAATTAATTTTTAAAATACATATTTTTCAGTTATTATGGGTCTAAATAAACAACTTTTAAGTTCAAAATATTTTTTTTTACCCTTTATCTTAATTTGGGCATGAAAGGGTTAAATTCCATATTTTAAAGCTATTCATTATTGTTTTAATTAAATTCGGTTTCCACGTACACAGATCTGAACGCTACCGATATATACGTGTGTGTAAATTCGAATGATACAGTACAGGCGCTCAGATTTGTACATTTTGAATTTAAATTAGTTGTTAATTTAATTTTTAATACACCTAGTAATAATATATATTTTTCCAACGTGATCGCTTGTACAATTGCGATCACTGATTCAATATCTCTGGGGAAGCTCCAAAGGAGTGTTAGGTTTTTGCCGTTATATTTAGGCAATTTTAATGGATTAATATCTATTCTGGGGACCTCATTATTTAACGGTTGGTGAGAACTGTATCAGTCATTTGATACGTCATGTCACGGTACTATTTTAATTCTGGACAATTGGGGAATTCGGGTTTGATATGTAATAATTTGCACAAAGGCTGGGACATTTTGTGAGAAGGTTAGGTTATGTTGGGGCAAATTATTTGGATCAAATTCGGCCCAATTTGGCTCATTAGAGGGAAGGGTGGAAATCTGTTCCACAGGTTTTTTGCACTCAACATTATGGGAGAATAATTTTGCGTCTATATTTTCGATCGCATTTGGTTTGATTTGGGAGACGGGAAGATTAATTTTGGGTTCAATTGTTGCAGTGTTATATTGGCTACCTATGGATTCTGGATTTACATTAAAATTGGGTACTGTAGGTAACAAATTATCAATAACTACGGATGTAGTGCGTAAGGCACTACTTTCAGATAAAATGGTTTCTATTCTGGGTTCTATTTTTATTATAACTACGGATGTACTTATCCGCGTGTGGTGACTTTCTTCCGAAGTTGCCTCCACTTGTCCGATGCAGAGCGGCGGTGTTCCGACCCCCGGTTGACTCATCCACATCAGCGATACCGGACTTTCCGGTTCCTGTACGACTAGCTCATCGTCAATTATGGACTGCTCCAGAGCTTGTTCTGTTAAGAGCAACGCCCAGCTCTCTTCTTCAATTTTGAGATCCTCCTGTTGACATTTTAGTTCAAACTGAACTCTTTCATGTTGGAGGTGATTCTGCTTTTCGTGTCAGTCATTCAGGATGGCTTCTTGGGCATGGCATTGATTTTCTTCAAATAGAGCGTTTTCTACAGCTTGTCTTTGGGAGTTATACTCTTGGTGGGCCTTGGTTAGCCTCTGTTTCTCGCTGGAGGTGGCGTTTGTATTTCTAGCAGCTATAATTTCTAGATTACGTTGGGCAATTCTATTCATTAGTAGCGCCATGGTGAGATAGAAGAAGGGAACTTGTTTTGTTTCTCTATTCTGAGAATTCTGTAAAACTTTTTGTGGTGGGATCTATATTTTCGATATACGGGAATATTCGTTTTCGGCCATTGCCATATTCTACGGTGGGAATATTGAACTTTGTTTTGTTTCTCTATTCTGAGATTTCTGTAAAACTTTTTGTGGTGGGATCTATATTTTCGATATATAGGAACATTCGTCTTCGGCCATCGCCATATTCTATGGTGGGAATGGGAACTTTCTTTTGTTTCTCTATTTCTTTTATAGAAATTATGTTTCTATACTTTTATATAAACTATTAAGTCTGCCCGAACTAGAACAAGTTGCTTCTTTAACGGGAGATCTAACTCGAGTCGGCTTAGAGAAGAAGGTTAAAAGTGATTTTTGTAAATGGTTTAATCGACGGAAATCGTTTGTTTTTTTATACTATTTCGTCTATAGACTTCCCACGATCATTTGGGTTATAAATGATATTACTTCAAAGATTACACCTCTTGGTAGGTCAATAGATTCAATAGCCATGATTAAATATACGAAAGCTACCCAAGAATATTATTGACCTACCAAGAGGTGTAATCTTTGAAGTAATATCATTTATAACCCAAATGATCGTGGGAAGTCAATAGACGAAATAGTATAAAAAAACCAACGATTTCCGTTGATTAAACCATTTCCAAAAATCACTTTTAACCTTCTTCTCTAAGCCGACTCGAGTTAGATCTCCCGTTAAAGAAGCAACTCGTTCTAGTTCG
>NZ_JBAHZZ010000086.1:0-24906 GCF_037132785.1 Flavicella sp.
TTTATATAGAAGTCCAAGGATAATTGCCACTAATTCTAAAAACTAAAGGAAAATGAACCAAGAAAGAGATCCATAACTAAGATAAACAATGAAAATAAGAAAAAAAAATATAAATTTTAGATTTAAAAAGTCAAAATTGAAGTCTAAAACTGAAAAGAGCATTATGCAACGGTCTTAGATAGTATAAGGGAGTTCAAAACAGTGATAAATCAATAGAAAAACCCACCCGTTATTACATTTCTAGTTTAAATGAGAAAGAGGTAAACCTCCAGGGTCATATTCGTTCATATTGGGGAGTGGAAAACATATTACATTGGATATTAGATTTTGTTTTTCAGAAGATTCTTCAATAAAAAGAAAGAACAACGCAGCACAAAACTATTCAAATTTATTGTCAACCACTCTGAAATTCATTTGATATAATTAGGTAAGGTATTAAGTTTTATGGATACAAAAAAAGCGCTTTCGGATTTTCGAAAGCACTTTTTAATATTTTGGTTTATGAATTTTACATCATTCCAGGCATTCCACCACCCATCGGAGGAGGATTACCTCCTGCTGGAGTCTCAGATTTAATTTCTGAAATTGTACAGGCAGTCGTTAAAATCATACCCGCAACAGATGCTGCATTTTCTAATGCGACACGAGTTACTTTTGTAGGATCAATGATTCCAGCTTTTAACATTTGAACATATTCTCCTGTTTTGGCGTTGTATCCGAAATCTTTTTCCCCTTCTAATACTTTTGAGATTACAACAGCTCCTTCTCCTCCTGCATTTTCAACAATTTGTCTTAAAGGCTCTTCGATAGCTCTATTTATTATGTTTACTCCCGTTTGTTCGTCTGTGTTTTCTTCAACAGATATGTTTTCAAGAACAGCTTTTGCTCTTACTAAAGCGACTCCTCCTCCAGATACAATTCCTTCTTCAACAGCAGCTCTAGTAGCATTTAAAGCATCATCAACTCTGTCTTTCTTTTCTTTCATTTCAACTTCACTAGCAGCTCCAACATATAGTACAGCAACTCCTCCAGCTAATTTAGCCAAACGTTCTTGTAGTTTTTCCCTGTCGTAGTCAGAAGTTGTATTCTCAATTTGTGACTTGATTTGTGTCACGCGAGTTTTGATTGAATCAGATTCACCTGCTCCATTTACAACAGTAGTATTGTCTTTGTCGATAGTTACTCTTTCTGCAGTACCTAACATTTCAAGGGTTGTGTTCTCTAAAGTAAGTCCTCTTTCTTCAGATATTACAGTCCCACCTGTTAAGACAGCTATATCCTCTAACATAGCTTTTCTTCTATCTCCAAACCCTGGAGCTTTTACAGCTGCAATTTTTAACGCTCCACGTAATTTATTCATAACTAAAGTAGCTAATGCTTCTCCATCTACGTCTTCAGCAATGATTAATAATGGCTTTCCTGATTGAGAAACTGGTTCTAGCACTGGAAGTAATTCTTTTAAAGAAGAAATTTTATTTTCGAATAATAATATGTAAGGGTTTTCTAAGTCAACCAACATTTTTTCAGTATCCGTTACAAAGTAAGGGGATAAATAACCTCTGTCAAATTGCATACCTTCAACTATATCTACATATGTTTCTCTTCCTTTAGCCTCTTCAACAGTAATGACACCTTCTTTACCTACTTTTTCAAAAGCATTAGCGATTAAATCTCCGATAGTTTCATCGTTGTTCGCAGAAATAGAAGCAACTTGTTTTATTTTACTAGAGTTGTTCCCAACAGCTTCAGATTGTTTTTGTAAGTCGGCAACTAAAGCTTCAATAGATTTGTCGATTCCTTTTTTGATATCTAGTGGATTGGCTCCAGCTGCAACATTTTTTAATCCTTCTGTTACAATTGCTTGTGCTAAAACAGTAGCTGTTGTAGTTCCGTCTCCTGCTAGATCATTGGTTTTAGAAGCAACTTCTTTAACCATTTGAGCTCCCATGTTTTCAATAGGGTCTTCTAACTCGATTTCTTTAGCAACAGTAACACCATCTTTAGTTATATAGGGACCTCCAAATGATTTTTCTATAACTACGTTTCTTCCTTTTGGACCTAAAGTTACTTTTACAGCATTTGCCAAAGCATCAACACCACGTTTTAATCCGTTACGAGCGTCAAGGTTAAAATTTATTTCTTTTGCCATTGTTTGATATGTTTTTATGTTGTCTTATTAAGATTTTAAAATAAAATTGAATTATACGATTGCGAAAATATCGCTCTCTCTCATAATTAAATAATCAGTTCCTTCTAGTTTTAATTCAGTACCTGCATATTTTCCATACAATACTGTATCACCAACTTTTACCGTCATAGCCTCGTCTTTGGTCCCATTTCCAACTGCGATTACAGTTCCTTTTGATGGTTTTTCTTTTGCTGAGTCAGGAATGATTAATCCTGATGCTGTTTTTGTTTCTGCCGCTAAAGGCTCTACAAGTACTCTGTCTGCTAATGGTTTTATATTTACGTTACTCATTATTATATGTTTAAATGATTATTTTAATTCTGTTTTTAAAGTATCCAAAAACATGCCAGTTGTTTAACTATGACAATTTGTAAAAAAAAATGCCAAGGTGTCATTAACCTTGGCATTTTGTGTCAACTTTCGTTGTAATTTATTCAGTTGTTTCAGTATCCTCAATTTCTGGTAAAGAAGGTGCTTCGTTTTCTATAATTCTATTGTTTAAAGTTTTTTCAATTTGAGACTCAGTTGAGTTAGTGTTTGCTCTCGGAATCGCAAAGTTAGAAAGTAGGATCATTGCCATTAAAGCTATTGCTAATGTCCAAGTGCTTTTATCTAAAAAGCTGTTTGTACTTTGTACACCTCCCATTGATTGAGAACCTCCTCCTCCAAAAGAAGAAGATAATCCACCTCCTTTAGGGTTTTGAACCATGATTATTAATACTAGCAAGACTGCTACAACAAGGATAAGGATTAAAAATAACGTATATGTCATGATTATTTATTTTTTAGGTATTCGATTCTCTTAATTTGGTCTGCAAAGAAACCACTTTTTTCTGGATATTTCAAGATTAAAATGTCATATGCTTTTATTGCATTGCTGTATTTTTTTTGTTCTAAGTATACTTTTGCCAAAGTTTCTGTCATTAACTCCTTTTCGTTGTAAGTGTCTTCTGTCTGTGAATGATTTTGAGCGTCTTTTGAAATGGGTCTGATCGTAGGGGAATTATGGATAAATTCATCTATTAAATCTATGTTTTTATATAAAGAAGACTGTGTCTTAATACCTCTTGTTATTGGTTTTTTATGAGTTAATTGTAACCATTGATTAAAAGAGTAAGCTTCATCTTTATTGAATTCAAGGGGAGAGCCAATTTGAAGACTCTGTTTGAGAAGTGTTTTTTTAGTCTCAATTTTTTCTTTTGTAACCTTGGGTATTATTTGTTTGGATTTAGAGAACGAAGAGCCAATGATGTAGTCAAATAGTATATTTCGATCAATAGTTAGGACAGCTGTTGTTTTTAATACTTTGTTGTATTTGTAATTGTCATTTTGTTTTAGCCCCTTTAATAATAAAGCACTTGCAGATTGAAAATACGGATAGGTCTGAACAATTTTTTCTAATTTTTGAATGTCTTCAGCCGAAATTGTATCTGAGTTTTTTTGAAGTTCTGTAAAAGTTAGAAGATCCATAGTGTTGAATTACCAGTTAGCAACAGAAGCATTAAAAACATCTTGAATGATTCGTTCAAAGATTTCCTCTAGAGCTCCTTCAAGCACAGTACCTGTTAATTGTTCATCAGCAGAAAAATCACTAAAATGAGTGAATCTTTTTTCAAAATCTTTATTTGCGTCGAGCTTATTGTAAAACCTAATATTTATAACGATTGTAAGTCTACTTTGTGCTGCTGTTTGCTCAGCAGTAGCCGTCATAGGAGTTACACGATAATTTGTGATTTCACCTTCAAAAAATAAATCGCCATTAGCTTTTACTAAGTTTAAATTAGTTTGTCTTAAGAAAAGATCTTGTAATTCTTGAGTAAATTGTTGACTTAATCCTGGTTCAACCAAAGTGGCATTGTTAGGAAAGTAATTGATTTGAATAGTTTTTGCGCTTCCAGTGTCTCCACCCGTAAAAGAATACACTCCACAGCTTATGATGTTGAGAATTAGTATCGTACAAAAAAGAATATTTTTTAATTTCATTTATTGTGTTTTTAATAGTACTTATGGTGCCTCTGTCTCAATTGTTTTTTGTCTATAAACTTAGATATAAATTAACAATTTATGAGTGAGAGTTTCACTGATATCTTTATTATAAATCGTATTGTTTTATTTTTCTATAAAGTGTACGCTCTGAAATCCCTAATTCTTTCGCTGCTAACTTGCGTTTGTTTTGGTTTTTATTAAGTGATTTTTTGATCATCTCAATTTCCTTTTCGTGTAAAGATAAGGATTCGTCTTCTTCTATGGTTTCAGCATATTCATAGCTGCCCTGAATAGCATTGGGTTGTTGAATTTGTATCAATTCAACATTATTGTCGGTTGTGAAGTCTTCTTTGTTTTCTCTGATTTGTTTGATCAATTGAAGGTTCTCATTCGGTAGTTCAGTAGTGTTTTTGTTGTTGATAATACTTAGAGTCAGTTTTTTTAATTCATTAAAATCTTTTCTTAATTCATACAGTGCTTTATAAAGAACATCACGATCTTCAGGGTACCCACTTTCTTTTTCTGGATTTGAAGATGGGATTACTGCCGGAAGGTTGTTGTAGTTAGGTAAGTATTGAATTAACTTATCTGGAGTGATATTTCTACTTTCTTCTACAACTGATATTTGTTCTGCAATATTTCTCAATTGTCTAATATTCCCAGGGAATCTGTAGTTAATTAGTAGATTAACAGCTTCATCACTTAATCGAATAGTTGGCATTCTATATTTTTGAGCAAAATCAGAGGCGAATTTTCTAAATAATAAATGAATATCATTTTCTCTTTCCCGTAATGGTGGTAGATTTAATTCTATTGTACTTAATCTATAATAAAGATCTTCTCTGAATTTTCCTTTTTGAATTGCTTGTTCCATTTTCATATTGGTAGCAGCAACGATTCTCACATCAGTTTTTTGAACTTGAGAAGAACCCACTTTAATATATTCTCCATTTTCCAAAACACGTAAAAGTCTTACCTGTGTTGTTAGAGGAAGCTCACCAACTTCATCTAAGAAAATTGTACCACCATCTGCTACTTCAAAATAACCTTTTCTTGCTGAAGTAGCACCTGTAAAGGCACCTTTTTCATGTCCGAAAAGCTCACTATCAATGGTTCCTTCTGGGATTGCTCCACAATTTACAGCGATGTAATTACAGTGCTTTCTGTGTGAAAGTTGATGTATTATTTTAGGGATAGTTTCTTTTCCAACTCCACTTTCTCCTGTAACTAATACTGAAATATCGGTGGGTGCAACTCGTATAGCTTTTTCAAGTGAGCGATTTAACTTGTCATCGTTTCCGATAATTTCGAATCGTTGTTTTATAGTTGTTAGTGCTTTCATAGAGTTTTTCTTTTTTATTGAAAAGGCATTTCTTGAGCGTCACTAACGGAATGTCCTATAAGTGTTGCAGATGTACAATTCTCAATTTTTACTTTGATATAATCACCAATTTTTTCGTTTTCTTTTGGGAATACGGCAACATAATTTTGTGAATTACGAGCCATCCAATGTTCCGATGATTTTTTAGAGGTTCCCTCTATTAGGACTTCAATTGTTTGTCCGATGTATTCTTTTGTTTTGTTATTACTCAAAGTCCTCTGTATAGCAATAACTTCATTTAAACGTCTTTTTTTTGTTTTTTCGTCTACATCATCTTCTAGCTTTTTAGCAGCTAAAGTACCAGGTCTTTCAGAGTAGGCGTACATAAATCCATAATCATACTGAACATATTCCATCATACTTAATGTCTCTTTATGTTCTTCTTCTGTTTCTCCACAGAATCCGATGATCATATCTTGTGAGATTGCTACTTCTGGAATTATTTTTTTAATGTTATCAACAAGCTCCATATATTCTTCACGAGTATGTTGTCTGTTCATTCGTTCTAAAACAGAGGTGCTTCCAGACTGTATAGGTAAATGTATATATCTACAGATATTTGGGTGCTTTGCAATAATATGTAATACGTTAAGATCCATGTCTTGTGGGTTACTCGTAAAGAATCGTATCCTTAAAGTAGGGAAATTAGTTGAGACTAAATCTAATAATTGAGCAAATCCAACGGCTGTTGCTTTTGCAATATCTGTTGCTTTTCCTAAATCCTTTTTCAGTCCACCACCATACCAAAGGTAGCTATCAACGTTTTGACCTAAAAGCGTGATTTCTCTATAGTTTTTATCTTTTAAATTTTGAATTTCTTCTATAATACTTTGAGGGTCTCTACTTCTTTCTCTGCCTCTGGTGAAAGGTACTACGCAAAAGGTGCACATATTATCGCATCCACGTGTAATGGAGACAAATGCTGAAACACCATTAGAGTTTAATCTAACAGGGGATACATCTCCGTAAGTTTCGTCTTTTGATAAAACAACATTGACAGCATTTCTTCCTTCATTTACTTCTTCTAAAAGGTTTGGTAAATCCTTATAAGCATCAGGTCCTACAACTAAGTCAACAATTTTTTCTTCATCTAGAAATTTCGATTTTAAACGCTCTGCCATACAGCCCAATACTCCAACCTTCATGTTTGGATTGATCTTTTTGATAGAGTTGTATTTTTGAAGCCTTTTCCTAATAGTTTGCTCTGCCTTATCTCTAATA
Source organism: Flavicella sp. (assembly GCF_037132785.1). Taxonomy (GTDB): domain Bacteria; phylum Bacteroidota; class Bacteroidia; order Flavobacteriales; family Flavobacteriaceae; genus Flavicella. Next base: position 6,777 of record NZ_JBAHZZ010000086.1, read on the forward strand.
GAGCAAGTGTTTACTAAAACTAAATCAGCCTCTTCTATAAATTGCGTAGTGTTAAAATTATTTTTAGATAAAATTGAGGCAACGATTTCACTGTCGTTTAAATTCATTTGACAACCATAGCTTTCTATATATAGTTTTTTTTTGTTTCCTTTGATTTTATCAGTTAATAAAGGATGGCCTTGTTTATTAGCGTCAATTATTTTTTCAGTTTCCATTCTTTAGAAAAATTTGGACTGCAAAGATACAATCAAAAACACAGATTATGACATTTTGTCAGATAAATAATTTATTAAAAATAACTAAATGTTTGAAAAATATTTAAATTTAAGTGAAACATAAATATGAAATTTAAAAAATCTATTTACTTTTGCAAGAGTTAAGGGTATGAGTTTTGATATGGTATATATTACCAAATAAATACTCTATCTTTTAGGATACGAAATATAACACTTACGACATATGGCAAAGAATTTAGTAATAGTTGAGTCACCAGCAAAAGCCAAAACAATTGAGAAATTTTTAGGAAAAGATTTTCAAGTAGAATCGAGTTTTGGGCATATTGCAGATTTACCTTCAAATGAGTTAGGAATTAATGTAGACGGTGATTTTTTACCAAATTATATTGTTTCTGATGATAAAAAAGCAATTGTAAGAAAACTAAAAACATTGTCTAAAAAAGCAGAAACTGTTTGGTTAGCAAGTGATGAGGATAGAGAGGGAGAAGCAATAGCGTGGCACTTACAAGAGCAGTTAAAGTTGAATGCTGATAATACAAAACGTATTGTTTTTCACGAGATTACTAAAAAAGCGATATTAAAAGCTGTAGAGAATCCTAGAGAGATTAATTATGATATGGTAAATGCTCAACAAGCACGTAGAGTATTAGATCGCTTGGTAGGCTATGAGCTGTCTCCTATTTTATGGAGAAAAGTAAAAGGAGGTCTTTCTGCTGGTAGAGTACAGTCTGTAGCAGTAAGGTTAATTGTAGAAAGAGAAAGAAGTATTAGAGAATTTAATACTTCTGCCCTTTATAAAGTAGTTTCCGAGTTTTTAAATAGTGAAGGGAAAAAATTCAAAGCGACTATTCCAAAAAGTTTTGATTCAAGAGAAGAGGCAGAGGCTTTTTTACAATCTGCTTCGGATGCAGAATTTACGATTGTAGATTTACAAAAAAAACCTGCTAAAAAATCCCCCGCTCCACCTTTTACAACTTCAACATTACAACAAGAAGCTTCAAGAAAATTAGGATATTCAGTAGCTAGAACAATGCAAGTTGCGCAAAGGCTGTATGAAGCTGGTTTGATTACTTATATGAGAACTGATAGTTTGAATCTTTCTGATGATGCTAGAAAAGAAGCAGAAGAAGAAATCACAAATTATTACGGAATTGAGTATAGTAATCCACGTGTGTTCAAAACAAAATCTAAAGGAGCACAAGAGGCACATGAAGCGATTCGTCCGACGGATATGAAACGTCATTCCGTGAATATAGAGTATGATCAAGATCGCTTATACGATTTAATTTGGAAGAGAACTTTAGCTTCTCAGATGAGTGATGCTCAGCTAGAAAGAACAAACGTAAAAATAGAGAATACCAAAAACGAGAAAATATTTTCAGCAAATGGAGAGATGATCAAGTTTGAAGGGTTTTTGAAAGTGTATTTAGAAGGGACTGATAATGAAGAGGAGGAACAAGCAGGAATGCTACCTCAGTTGTCTAAAGGAGAATCTTTAGAATATGACTTTATTACAGCAACCCAAAGATTTACAAGTCCGCCTTATCGTTTTACAGAGGCTTCTTTGGTAAAACAATTGGAAGAGTTAGGTATTGGTAGGCCATCAACATATGCTCCAACAATTTCAACAGTTCAGAGAAGAGGTTATGTTCAGAAAGGTGAAATAGATGGAGTTGAAAGAGATTACGAACAATATGTTTTAAAATCTGGAAAGGTTACAAATAACAATCTTATTGAGCGAGTTGGATCTGATAAAGGAAAGTTAGTTCCGACGGATATTGGAAATATAGTAAACGACTTTTTGGTTGCGAATTTTTCTAATATTTTAGATTTTGGATTTACAGCAAAGGTAGAAGCTGATTTTGATAACATCTCTGAAGGAGAACAGGATTGGACAACAATGATTAAAGATTTTTATAAGGCATTTCATCCAACAGTAAAAGACGTTTCTGAAAATGCAGAAAGAGAAAGCGGAGAAAGAATCTTAGGGAAGCACCCTGAAACGGGTAGGACTATTTTGGTTCGTTTAGGTAAATTTGGACCCATGGCTCAGATAGGAGACCCTGAAGATGAAGAAAAACTATTTGCTTCTTTATTGAAAGAGCAGACTTTAGGAACAATAAGCTTAGAGGAGGCTTTAGAATTGTTTTTACTTCCAAAAAACTTAGGCATCTATGAAGGAGAAGACGTTGTGGTTTCTAACGGTAGATTTGGGCCTTATATTAAGTTTGGGGCTATGTATGTTTCTTTAGATAAAGGAGAAGACCCTATGTCTGTTGATATGGAAAGAGCGACAGAATTAATTGTTGCTAAGCAAAAATCCGATGCTCCAGTTGCGGAATACGAGAATTTACCTGTGCAAAAAGGTGTTGGGAGATTTGGACCCTTTATCAAATGGAATGGTATGTTTATCAACGTGAACAAAAAATATGACTATGATAATTTAAGTTATGACGATATTATTGAGTTGATTGAAGATAAAAAACGCAAGGAAATAGAAAAAGTAATCCATAACTGGGAAGAAGAAGGAATTCGTCTTGAAAAAGCAAGATGGGGTCGTTTTAATATTATTAAAGGGAAGTTGAAAATAGAGTTACCAAAAACAACAGATGCTAAAAACATGACTTTAGAAGAGGTACAAACTATTATTGAAGCTAAAACTCCAAAGAAGAAAACCAGAAAAAAACCTGCAAAAAAAACAGCAGTAAAGAAAAAGACAACAGCAAAGAAAAAATAAAGAATGGCATTTATGTTTTGATTCCTGTAAATTTCTCTATTTTTGAGGGAATTTGCAAATGAAAAGCGCTGTTTACATTATAGTTTAATGAGTTTAGATTTCTTAAGACCTCTTGAAGAACCTTTTTTTGAAATGATTTCAGAATATTCTGAATCTTCATTGTCGTGTTTTGTGAGTATTTATACTAAGAAGCATGGTTTTCCTAAACTAGAAGGTGTTTCTATCGCAGTATTAGGAGTTCAGGACGGTAGAGGTTCTGTAAATAATGATACTACAGGGTATGGAGTGGATGCCATACGAGCTCATTTTTATAAATTGTATCCAGGTAATTGGTCTCTATCTATTGCCGATTTAGGGAATATTCCACAAGGAGAAACAGTCAGCGATACTTATTTTGCGGTAAAAGAAGTGATTGCTTATTTGGTTAAAAAAAACATTCTACCGATTATATTGGGGGGTGGCCAGGATTTAACATATGCAAATTACAGAGCTTATGATTGCTTAGAACAGCTTGTTAATGTAGTTTCTGTTGATTCGAAATTTGATTTGGGAACCATTGATTCACCATTGAATTCTAATTCCTTTTTGAGTAAAATTGTAATGGAAGAACCTGCAAATTTATTCAATTATAGCAATATTGGCTATCAAACCTTTTTCAATTCACAAAATGAAATAGATTTACTACATAGCCTGTATTTTGATGCCTACCGTTTAGGAGAGGTCAAGGATTTAAAAGTTGTAGAACCCATCATGAGAGATGCAGACATTGTAAGTATCGATATTGGTGCTGTTCGAATGAGTGAAGCGCCTGGGAACGGAAATGCCACTCCAAATGGGTTTTATGGAGACGAAATTTGTGCAATTTCTAGATATGCTGGAATCAGTGATAAAGTTACCTCTTTTGGAATCTATGAATTTAATAATAGATTAGATAAAAATGGGCAAACCGCGCATTTAATAGCGCAGATGATCTGGTATTTTATTGAAGGTTATAGTTTTCGATCGAAAGATTACCCTTACTGTACCAAAGAAAATTATATAAAGTTTATCGTGCCACACGAAGATGAGGATATGGTGTTTTATAAAAGTAATAAAAGTGGAAGATGGTGGTTAGAAATTTATTCTAGAGGTGACAATAAATACAAACGACATGCGTTAATACCGTGTACCTATAAAGATTATTTAGATGCGATAGCACAAAAAAGACCAGAAAGATGGTACAAGGCATTGAAAAAAATAAATTAGTAAATCGAAGTTTAAGATTGAGCTCTAAATAGGAGTAAAATCTTTGTTTTGTTGCTTTTTAATCGTTGCTTTTGATGAAAAAAAATGATAGGTTTACGCTTAATTATGAAAGACATAAATAGAATATGAAAAATATAGCAGTTTATATAACCTTAATTTTAGTGATATATAGTTGTGGCTCAAATGATAGAGGAGAAGTTGTAGGAAAGAAGTCAAGTAAAAAATGGTATTCAGAAAAACCGTTTGGAATGGTTTTAATTCCTGGTACTGCTTTTACTATGGGAAGAGAAGATGAAGATCCTTTTGGTGCGATTGGTAATTTACCAAGGACGGTTACAGTGAAAAATTTTTATATGGATGAATCTGAAATCACAAATAGTGAGTATGCCTCTTTTGTAGAGTGGGTTAGAGATTCAGTAGTTCGTACAGAATTAGCATTGATGGCTGTTGATAGGTCATATCTGTTTGACTCTGGTGATGAAGGAAGTGATGATGGTATTTTTCGTTACAGTTTTAAAGAAATTGATACAACTGACGCGAATGAATATGAGAAATATATGATTGAGAGTTATGGAGGAATAGGTGATGTAAATTCCTTGACAGAAGGGAAAGCATTGAACTGGAGTGTTCCTATTATTTGGTCGAGGAGTGAATATCCAGATGAGGCATATTCTGAAGTAATGGATTCATTGTACTTACCATTTGAAGATTCATTTGGAGGGGAGAGACTTTTAAATGTGGAAAAATTAAGGTATACATATTCTAAGATTAACAAAACAGGAACTAGAAAAGCTTTTATTACTTATGAAGATGTAGCTGTATACCCTGATACTACAGTTTGGACAAAGGACTTTAGCTATTCATTTAACGATCCTATTCACGAAGAGTATTTTTGGCATTCAGCATATCAGGAATATCCTGTAGTTGGTGTCAGTTGGTACCAAGCAAATGCTTTTTGTAACTGGAAAACTAAAAAGAAAAATGATTACTTAAAATCTAGAAAAAACCCAGTAAGGGTGCCTTCGTTTAGATTGCCTACGGAGGCGGAATGGGAGTTTGCTGCACGAGGTGGTTTAGAACATGGAACTTATCCATGGGGAGGTCCTTATACAACTGATGATCGAGGAATCTTTTTTGCGAATTTCAAACCAGTTCGTGGAGATTATGCAATAGACGGTGCTTTGTATACTGCTGAAGCTTATTCTTATAATCCAAATGGTTATGGATTGTATAACATGGCTGGTAATGTGTCTGAATGGACAAGTACGGCATTCAATCAAGGCTCTTACAGAAGTGGTTCTAGTATTAATACAAATGTTGAAGACGTAGACAATAATAAAAAAGTAATTCGTGGAGGATCATGGAAGGATATAGCCTATTTCCTACAGGTAAGTACAAGAGATTATGAATATTCTGACTCATTAAGGAGTTATATTGGGTTTAGAACAGTTCAAGATTACTTAGGGGCATTGAATAAGTAATAGCAACAAGCTCTAAAAAAAAATAGTTATGGCACAATCAGTAAAAAGTAAGAAGATTTTAAATATGGTTTACGGACTAGGAGCATCTGTCGTTTTGATAGGAGCTTTGTTCAAAATATTGCACTATCAAATAGGTCCATTGACCGGAGGTGTTATGTTAACAGTAGGTCTTTTGACAGAGGCATTTATTTTTGCGTATTCGGCTTTTTTTGAGCCCATTGATGAAGATTTAGACTGGACTCAGGTGTATCCTGAATTAGCAGGAGGAATTGGCAAGGAGAAAAAGAAAGAATCTAATGCGAAAGGACTTTTGTCTGAGAAATTGGATGAAATGTTACGTCAATCTAATTTGGATGCTGAATTAGTAGGAAGCCTAGCTAAAAGTATTAAAAACTTTAAAGGAGCTGCAGAAAGTATCAATTCATCTGTAGACACTGTTGCGAATACGCATAAGTACAATGAAGAAATGGCTGTTGCAGCAGTGCACTTAGAATCCTTAAATAGCTTGTATAGAATACAGGCTGAAAGCAGTGAACGTCAGTCTTTTATTAACGAATCTATGTTGAAACATTCTGAAAAACTAGAATCCCAAATGGAAGTATTGGCAAACAATTTGTCTTCTTTGAACTCTGTTTATGGAGGTATGTTATCTGCAATGAATAAATAATTAATAATCTTATAAAAATAAAAAAAGTTTATTAATTATGGCAGGAGGAAAACAATCAACAAGGCAGAAGATGATCAATCTTATGTATCTTGTATTTATTGTAATGTTAGCATTAAATATGGATAAAAAGGTATTGTCATCTTTTGGATACTTAAATGAAAAAATGGAATCTTCTAATATTACCAAAGCAAATGACATTGCTGCAGTATTACAAGATTTGGAGCTAAAAGCTTCAGAACAACCAGAGAAATATGGCGCTTTGAACGATAAATCGGTACAAGTAAATCAAATATCAAATGAATTTTTTAATTATTTGGGAGCGGTAAAAGACACATTGCTTTTTACAATTGATTCAGAGTTACATAAAGATTATGAATTTTTGGATACTGAAACTGCAGGAAATGAGTTTTTCTTTTTAGGTGGAGAAAAATTAACCCCAAAAGGAAAAGAATTTGTTGCGAATATCAATAAATATAGAGATGATATCATTGCGGTTCTTGGGGAAGAAATCAAACCTGATATCTTGGATCAATTAAACTATCGTTTTGATACAAGTGATCAAGAATTAAAGGGAGGACTCACTCAGCCATGGATTAGAAATAGATATGAAGGTTTTCCTTTAGTAGCAACATTGACAAATATTTCGGTAATTCAGGCGGATGTAAAAACATCTGAAACAGATATTTATAATTCTTTATTAGGAAGGCAGTTATCAGCTGATGCATCCATTAGTGAAAATACATATCAGGCAATTGTACTATCTGAAAAACCTGCCTATTTTGAAGGTGAGGTGTTTAAAGGAACTGTAGTTTTAGGTAAATACGATTCTAGTTTAAAGCCTGAAAGACTTACCCTAAATGGGGAGAATTATACTGAACGTAATGAAAAAGGTACTGCTGTAGTAAGCTTTAAAGCTGGGAGAGTTGGAGAAAATGAAATTATAGGTGAATTTGTATTTAAGCAGAATGGCGAAGATGTTATAATTCCTGTAAAGTCGTCTTATTTAGTAGTTCCTAAACCCAATTCGGCTGTGGTTTCTGCAGATAAAATGAATGTAGTTTACCGTGGAGTTGATAATCCTATCACAATTTCTATTCCTGGTATTTCAAATATTAATGTAAATGCAAGTGCTCCTGGTTTAAGAAGACTTAAGGGGACAAAATATATGTTGTCACCAGGAAAAGGAAAAGAAGTTAAAATTAAAGTGTCTGGGAAAACGGATGATGGTGAGATAATTAATACTCCAGCAGTCGTCTTTCGAATTAAAGACATTCCACCACCAGCGGCAACAATTAGAAATCAATATGGTTCTATTAATATGCCGAAATCAAGTTTAGCTAAATCTTCAATTGCAGCTGCATTGATTGATTTTGATTTTGATTTGAAATTGAGAGTTTCATCATTCAAAGTGAAAATCCCTGGTCAATCTACTATAATTGTAAATGGAACTCGTTTTGACGCAAGAGCTCAAAGTGCTTTGGTGAAAGCTAAAAGGGGAGATATAGTGAGTATTTTTGATGTAAAAGCAACTATAATAGGGAATTCATCTTATAGATTAAAAGGTGTATTACCATTAAGTGTTGTGATTTCTAATTAATATGTTGATAGTAGAAGATTAAATAATGGAGAATGTGATTTAATTCTGTATTTAACATGACTAAAATTAAAGAAAGATGAATTTGAAAGGTTATTCCCTATTAGGAGTGGTTGTATTAATGGCAAGCTCAATTAATGCTCAAGCCGGTTTTGGTGTGCTGAATGCGAAGACGGCTGATGAAATTGGTAAGGTTCCTGAAAATCATCAAAAATTAAATAAGGATAAGCCAATTCCTTATGGCTATATTAATGAACGAGATATTCTTTGGTCGAAAGTCGTTTGGGAATATATTGACCTGAATGAATTAATGAATCTACCATTGTATTACCCTATTGATTCTACCAATGTTTCTAGCAAGAGAAAATCTTTGTTTTATACTTTATTAAAAGGTATTAAATCAGGGAAGATAAAAGAAGTATATGATGATTCTTTTTTTAATACAAAGCTGACATCTAGAGAGATAAATCAAAAATTAACAAGAATTGACACATCTGATTATGCTTATGAATTGATCAACCAAGGTGAGTCAAATATCGATGAATTTATCGATAGGGTTTCTATCAAGTCTCAGGATATTGAAGGCTATAGTATTAAAGGAATGTGGTATTTTGATAAAAGATATGGTGAGTTAAGATATAGGTTGCTTGCTATTGCACCTTTGGCTCCAGATGTTCAGTTATTGGGTAGAGATGATTTGGCTATTGATGAGCTTTTACCGTTGTTTTGGGTTTTTTATCCTGATGCGAGAGAGGTTTTATACAATGCATATGCTTTTAATTCGGTCAATCAGAGATCACCTATTTCATTTGATTATATATTAAATGCGAGAAAATTTACATCTTTGATTACTAGAGAAGAGAATTTATATGGCAATAGAAGTATTTCAGATTATATTCAAGGAAATGCTCTTTTCCGAATAATGGAGTCCGAAAGAATTCGAGAGGAAATTAGAAATAAAGAATTAGATATGTGGAATTACTAATTTTACATTGAAATAATAAATAAAAACTCTTGTGTTTATTCTCATTCAATAGTTTTTTATGAAAAATTGTTTTATGAAAGTTGATTATATAATCGTTGGATTTGGTTTGGCAGGAATGGCTTTTGCGAAAGAGTTAGAGGACAATGGGAAATCTTTTATTGTTTTTGAAGATGATTCTCAAACATCATCTAATGTTGCAGGAGGTGTATATAATCCCGTTATTTTAAAAAGATTTACTCCAGTTTGGCAAGGAACTGAGCAGTTATCATTGGCAATTCCTTTTTATCAGGAAATTGAAGATAAATTCCAAAAGAAATACAATCATAAATTTTCAATATATAGAATTTTTAAATCTGTTGAAGAGCAAAATAATTGGTTTGCCGCTTCTGATAAACCGTTGTTAGCTCCATATTTGGATACAGATATCATTCAGAAAAAATATAACGGAGTTATTTCAAAATATGGTTTTGGAAGATTAAATCATACAGGTAGAATAGAAACTAAATTACTATTAGACGATTATAAAAGCTATTTGGGAAAACTATCTATTATTCGATATGAAAGTTTCAATCATTCTGAGATAGAATTTCAAGAAGGCGCTGTCAAGTATGGTGACTTGGAATCTGATAGGATTGTTTTTTGTGAAGGGTATGGGTTGCATAAAAATCCTTATTTTAAAAATCTTCCGATGAATGAAGCTAAAGGGGAACTATTAACCATTTATGCTCCAGAATTGGAGATTGATTTTTTAGTTAAAGCAGCTGTTTTTGTATTGCCTTTGGGGAATCATTATTATAAAGTGGGTGCTACTTTCAATTGGAAGGATAAAACTTTAGTAGTTACTGATGAAGCGAAAAAAGAACTTTTAGAGAAATTGGAAAGTTTTATAACAGTATCTTATAAAGTAGTAGAACATACAGCAGGTATTAGACCTACGGTAAAAGACAGAAGACCTTTAGTTGGTGTTCATGACGAGTATTGTCAATTGGCGGTTTTAAACGGTTTAGGAACAAGAGGTGTGATGATCGCTCCAAAAGTAGCTAAAGAACTTTATTTGCATTTGAATGAAGGAGCCAATCTTGATCCAGAATCGGATATTAAAAGATTTGGTAAAATAAATTAATTCATCTTATTTTTGTAGGAAACAAAAATATTAATCCAAATAATTCTCGAAAGCCTTAAGCAAATGGGAGTGGAGGCAATTAAAATAAGAATTATAGAGAAGAAAGATTCTAATAATTCAAATTTTAATAGCAAATTGGTAATTAGGAATGTTATTATGGATAATCCAACGGACAAACCATAAGCAACAAACATCGCTCCATAAAAAAAAGCAGGTTCCAGCATGTATTTAAGGTTGCATTTTGGACAATTATCATGAATTTTTGTAATACCTTTTAATCGAATATTTCCTTTTTCGATGAAGAAATTACCTTCATGACATCTAGGACATTTGAATTTTAAAATACTAAATAACTTTGTTCCTTTTCTGAAAAACATACGGTACTAATTTGAAGAAAAAAATTCAATTAAACTTTGATAAAATTATTGAAAATATACAAAGGATTATGTTAATTGTTAATTGAATTCGCAAAACACAGTATTTAAACAAAAGAGTTTTCTTTTCAAAAATCCTAAAATTTGTAATAGATTTGCAAAATTCCAATAATATATTAAATATACTTATTTATAGATGCTTAACGTTCATAATTTAACTGTTTCTTTCGGGGGAACAGATCTTTTTTCAGAAATAACTTTTAAATTAAATAAAGGTGATAGAGTTGGTTTAATCGGTAAAAATGGAGCAGGTAAATCAACGCTTTTAAAAGTGTTGTCAAAAGATATCGAAAGTAGTAGTGGCACTATGGCTTTTGAAAAAGATGTTCAAATGGGATTCTTACGCCAAGATATTGAATTTATTGAAGGACGAACTATTTTGGAAGAAGCTTATCAGGCTTTTGTTGAAATTAAGGAAATTGAGGTGAAGTTAGATGTAATCAATGAAGGGTTGGCTACGAGAACGGACTATGAAAGTGAATCATATAATCAATTAATTCATGATTTGACTGATTTAACGGATCGTTATGAATTACTTGGAGGATATAACTATAAAGGAGAGACAGAAAAGATTTTACAAGGTCTTGGATTTAAACGTGATGATTTTGATAAGTTAACAGATACTTTCTCTGGAGGTTGGCGTATGCGTATTGAGTTGGCGAAATTGCTATTACAAAATAATGATATTTTATTATTGGATGAGCCAACAAATCACTTGGATATTGAATCTATTATTTGGTTGGAGAACTTTTTAAAGGGGTATTCTGGTGCTATCGTTTTGGTATCTCACGATAAAATGTTTTTGGACAATGTTACTAATAGAACCATCGAAATCTCTTTAGGTCAAATATACGATTATAAAAAACCGTATTCAGAGTTTTTATTATTGAGAGGAGAAATTAAAGAAAAACAATTACAAGCTCAGAAAAATCAAGAAAAAGAAATTAAGGCAAAACAGCAATTAATAGATAAATTTAGAGCCAAAGCAAATAAGGCTTCTATGGCACAATCTTTAATAAAGCAATTAAATAAGGTTGAAAGAATTGAAGTAGATGCTGACGATAATGCAACTATGAATATTCGTTTTGCTGTTTCAAAAGAACCAGGTAGAATTGTTGTAGAGGCTGAAAATATGTCCAAAAGTTATGGAGACAACCATGTTTTGGAAGACGTGAATTTATTGATAGAACGTAATAGTCGAATTGCTTTTGTCGGTCAAAATGGACAAGGGAAATCTACCCTTGCCAAGATGATGGTAGGTGATATTCCTTTTGAAGGGTATTTAAAGTTAGGCCATAATGTAGAAATTGGTTATTTCGCTCAAAATCAATCGGAACATTTACCGCCAGAAGAGACTGTTTTGGAGATTATGGAAAATGCTGCTACAGATTCTAATAGAGCTAGAGTAAGAGATATGTTAGGAGCATTTCTTTTTGGAGGAGATGCAGCTGATAAGAAGGCAAAAGTGCTTTCTGGAGGAGAAAGAAATCGTTTGGCTTTATGTAAATTGTTATTGTCACCATTCAATGTGTTAATCATGGATGAGCCAACCAATCACTTAGATATGGTCTCTAAAAACGTTTTAAAACAAGCATTAAAAAACTATAAAGGCACCCTAATATTAGTGTCTCATGATAGAGATTTCTTGCAAGGGTTAACGGATTCTGTCTATGGATTTAAAGACAAAGTAATTAAAGAATATCTTGGAGATATTGATTATTTTTTGGAACAACATAAATTAGAAAATTTACGCGAAGCGGAAAAAAGAACTGTAGTTGTTGTAAAAAAAGAGACAAAGAAAGAAGCTTATAAGTTGAGCCGTAAAGATGAAAAAGAATTGAAACAGCTTAAAAATAAATTAAGTAAAGCGGAACGTTTAATTTCTGATTCTGAAAAAGAAATATTGAAGATGGATGCTCATCTGGCTGAGTATTATGAAAAAACATCTTCGGATCCTGATTTTTTTCAGAAATATCAATCAAAGAAAGATTCTTTAGACGTGCTGATGGATAGATGGGCAGAACTTGATGAGGAAGTAAGTAAATTTTTATAATTTAAATCTGTGTTTTTTGGAGACTGTACAAAGTAAAATAGAACAATTTTTTCTTCCTGAAATTGAAGGTAAAAAAGTGAGTTTATTTGTAAAACGAGAAGATCTTGTTCATCCTATAATATCAGGAAATAAGTACAGAAAACTTTTTTATAATATTCAGAAAGCTAAAAATGAAGGTTTTCAACAATTGTTAACCTTTGGAGGGGCCTATTCCAACCATATACTTGCAACGGCAGCGGCTGGTTATGAATTTGGATTTAAAACAGTGGGTATTATTAGAGGAGAGGAACTAGGAATAGATTTAGATAAAACTTTGGCTACCAATCCAACTCTAAAGGCTGCAGATAGTTTGGGAATGAAATTATATTTTGTTTCAAGAGCTGATTATAGATTAAAGCATACGAAGGAGTTTTTGGGAAAAATACTGGATAAATTTTTTGGGTGCTATTTATTACCTGAAGGTGGTACCAACGAATTGGCTATAAAAGGATGTGAGGGTATTTTAGGAAAAGACACTGAACAGTTTGACGTAATTTGTACTGCCGTTGGAACAGGAGGCACTATTTCTGGGATTATTAATAGTTCTTTGGTGTCTCAACAAGTTTTAGGTTTCCCAGTCTTAAAAGGAGATTTTTTAAAAGAAGAAATAAAAGGAAATGGGGTTAAAAAACATAATTGGAAATTGATAACGGATTATCATTTTGGTGGTTATGCAAAAATAAATAAAGAATTAATTGACTTTAATAATTATTTTCACAAAGTAACAAATATTCTTTTAGATCCTGTGTATACTGGGAAAATGTTTTTTGGGGTCATAGATATGATAAAGAATGATAGATTCGATGAAGGAACAAAAATATTGTTGATTCATACTGGTGGTATACAGGGAATAAAAGGAATGAATACAATTTTGACAAAAAAAAGTTTACCATTATTAACAGATAGAACATATGAATAAAATACTTGGTGTTTTAGTAATTTCCATTTTTATAATTAGCTGTGGTTCAAGTAAAAAAACAACCACGACAAAGAGAACTCCGAAACCTGTTTTAGAAATAATAGAAACAGATAATAAGGATGTAAATAAAGAAATTGTTAAACTAGAAAGAAGGAAGGCTAGTTTAAATACCAGAACAATTGCTTATATAAGTCATTATGCTTCTGTTGCGATGCATGAAATGAAAAAACACAAAGTACCAGCGAGTATAACGCTCGCTCAAGGAATTTTAGAATCTGGAAATGGTGTAAGTAATTTGGCATTGAAATCAAATAATCATTTTGGGATAAAATGTCATAATCGTTGGCATGGAGAGTCAGTAAGACATGATGATGACGAAAAACAAGAATGTTTTAGAAAGTATAAACATGTAGAAAGTTCTTATAGAGATCATTCTTTGTTTTTAACTGGGGGTTCCAGGTATGATTTTTTATTTGATTTAAAAATTGACGATTATAAAGGTTGGGCTAAAGGCTTAAAAAAAGCAGGCTATGCAACCGATAAAAAATATCCAGGTAAGCTTATTAGACTAGTGGAAACTTATGACCTTGATCATTATGATAAATTGGTGCTAGATAAAAAAATCAAAGATGATAAAGTGATATCAAATAAAAAACGAATAGGAAAAGCTTATCGTGTTAGAAAAGGGGATACTTTATATGCCATAGCTAAAAGGTATAGAATGAAAGTAAATACGATTAAAGAGTTAAATGACTTAACATCAAATGAAATAAGTATCAATCAGATATTAAAATTAGAATAAAAAAAACCCAACTTTCAGTTGGGTTTTTTTATTTTTAATGAGTGTTTTTTTACCTTTTTGATTTCCCTCGTCGGTCATCTCTATTGTCACCTCTAGTATCTCCCCTCTCGTTTCCTTTCTCCTTATCTTTCATGTTACTTTTTTTATGAGCTTGCATCTTGTGCCATTTCTTAAATTGATCTTCAGTAAGTATGTCTTTTACGTTATTTTGAAATGAAATTTGTTTGTCGAGTTTGTCAATCATTTTAGCATAAATTTCATCGCTTGTTAATTGAGGTCTTTCTTCTTTGTTAGCTTTCTTTTGCTCCATCATATTTTGTTTATCGGAGCAAGAAGTCACTAATAATGGATGCATTTTTTCTTGTTGTTTTTCATTAAGAACTAATGTAAGGGTTAATTTTTTTACAGCAAGTGTCGCTTGTTGTTCAATAGTAAATTCTGGTTTTTCATTTTTGTTTTGTTTTTTATGATTTTGTTGTGCATTTGTCGTAAAGGCAATACAAATTAGGACGGCAAAAGTTAAAATGTTTTTTTTCATGATATAATGTTTTAAAGTTTTGTGTTTAGACTTTATCATTATTAAAAGGTTTAAATAAATTTATATTTTAACAGTGTTTAACAGTTAGTTAAATAGTCCTTTTAAAAGGTCTTTAGCCGTTTCCTTTATGCTGTTTTCCGTATTGGAACTGTCTCCATCTTTTTCACTTTCTTTAAATAAGCTATTTAAGAGTTTATTTTTTTGAGATTCAATAACTTTTCCATACACCGCCTTTAAAGCCGAGCTATAATCAGGTACTATATTGGGTTTAGTAATATCGCCATTTAGATTTATCTTAATGGGTACTCTCATGTTATCAACTTCTTCTTCTGATAATCCAGATAATAAATTAGTAGCTTCTTTTCCTAAAAACTTTACTGGAATCTCAGTGGAAAGATTGTAATTCATTTTGTTATCAAAACTGTGAGAGCCTTCCATTTGAATCGGTATTCCATCGTAGGAAGCGATTTTAAATGGTTGAAAGGAAATTGAACTGTTTTCAAACTTAATTGTTGTTTCTATTTTTTCCATATCCAGTTTTTGAAAATCCACAAAATTAAAATTTTCTTCTAATAAACTCAACGCATTTGACTGTTCTGTGTCTATTTCTATTACTTGCAATTTTGAAAATCCATTACCAGTTAAACTATTCATATCAGGTAAGAATTCAGAATCTAAATTTCCTTTAAGATCTAAGCTAGTAGTCACTTTTCCATTAAAAGCTTTTGCGAAAGGAGCTATAGAAGAAAATAATTCTAAAGTAGAGAAAGATTGTACAATATCCAATTCATTAAGGGACATTGAAAAATCAAAGATACTCGGTGTTGGTTCTGTGTCTACGTTTCCGCTGAAAGAAATAGTCCCCCCAAGCATTGCTGCAGTAGTCTTTTGAAAGACAACTTTTTGTTCGTGAATTCTAATAACCCCTTGCATGTCGGTTAAGTCGATGTTGTCGTAAGTAACTTTTTTTGCATGGAGGCTTGTGGTGATATCAATGTTTTTTGGAATAGTAATTTCCTCAATCTGTGTAGTGTCAGTTTTACTAATATCCTTTACAGTTTCTTCTATTTCTACTTCAGTTTGGCTTAGGAAATCAAATACATTGAAATTATTTGATTTAACTACAAAGTTTCCTTTTAGTGCTTTGTTTCCAAAAACAAAGCCTAATAGGTTGGTTAAAGTTCCATTTGCAGTAAGATCACTAGAAGCTGTTTTTACATCAAAATTTTCAAGTATAATGTCTTTTGGAGTAAATTTTAAAGTTGCATTATTAATTGTGATTGGGTTTGGTAACATGTCTGTCTGAACGGTCATGTTCTTTACCGTTATATTACCGCTGTTTTTAATATTTTCGTAAAGCTCTTGCTCAATAGCATTTTGTGTGAACTCTGACTGTAAATCGAAATTCACGATTCCTTCAAGTTCTTCTTCTAAATCTAGAGGGTAAGCCTTTGTTAAGTTGTTTAAATTAATAGTTCCTTTTAGCTTTGCTTTGACATGTGGATTGGTTGTTAGATTACTTAGGTAACTAGATGCTTTAAAATCGTCTTTGTCAATTTTTAAATCAAATCTATTTACAGATACTACGGTGTCATCTAATAAACCTGTAGTGTTGCTTATATTGGTGTCTATGTAAATGTTTGATATAGCTTTTGGTAGGTCAGGGTAATGAAAAGAAGCATTGTTTGTATTTATATTTACATCGAATTTAGGGATTGTAGAGTCTGAATAAAGTCCAGAAGCCTTACCGCTAAAATTTAGAGCACCATCGGCTTCTACTGACTCAAAATCTGAAGAATATGCTGATGGAATAAGAGATAATAGGCTTTTAAATTTAGAACCTTCAGAATCTAAATTTATGTCCATTTCTATTCCCGTATCAATAGGTTGAACAAAACCATGGAATGAAAGTTTTAAATCATTTAGTTGAGCTAAGTTTTCTTGGAACTCTACTTTTAAAGTATTTAAATTCACATTTAAATCTGCATCCCAAAGTATTTTGGCGTTTTTTATATAGTCTATATTTTCTGATGAAAAAGTAATCGACTCAATAGAGGAATAAGTATTCAATAACACATCTTGTATTGAAAACGTTCCTTCTCCTTTATGATTGAAGTTTTTCACTTGAAGAGACATCAAACTTTTTTCGTCTAGATAGTTAAATTGAATATTATTAAAACTATAATCTTCGATATGTAAAGAAATATCAGAGCTAGAGTCTGAATTTGTTGTTTCGTCCGTTGTGACACTTTCACTTACAAACATGATGTCATAATTGGAAATGTTATCTAAGTTTGTTCTTAAATTGATAATGGCGTTTGAAACTGAAAAATGGTCAATGGTAAGTTTTTCAGAAATCAAATTTCCGATTGAAGTTTCTAGTTGAATATTATTGAAATACACTAGTGTGTCTCCATTAAAAGGTTCTTTGTTTGTAATAAGAATATCTTCAAGAACAATAGAAGCTTTTGGGAAATCAGAAATAAAGCTGATGGAAACGTCATCAATATAAAAATCGGCATTAAGTGTTTTATTTACTTCGTTGAGGATTGTTTCTTTTAATTGCTTTTTAAATAGAATAGGAGTTATTATTAATATTGCCAAACTTAACAGTAATAGAGCTGATACTATTTTTATAAGTTTTTTCATTTTTTCGTTTTTTTTTAGTAGGATAAAAATACAACCTATTATTTTAGAAGACAATAATAGTTTAAAATATTAAAAAAACCCACTCTACATGTAGAGTGGGAAAATTGCTATGAAAAAGAAATTGGTGTTAAACACCAACTGGTACAAAGATAGACATAAAAAGGAATAGAACTGCTTTTTTTAAATTTTTTTGTAAAATAATTAACTTTTGTTTGTTTATAAACGGTAGGTTATTTGTGATAATTAACTGTTTTTTTATGCTGAATGGGTGAAAACATGTGTGTTGTGGATGTTTGTTTTACGATTTAGCTTGTAAGGACTGTTTTTACTTGTAAAGTTGTTTTTAGTGTAGGCTGTTGTATTTTAATTTTCTGAGTTAGTCATTTAGTTTCTGTATCTTAGTATCATTAAATATAACAAATATGGATGTTTTTCAAGGTCAAAATATACTGAGTTTTATAAAAGAACTACCAAATGATGAATCATGTAAAGCTTATTTGGCAAAAATAAAATGGTCTGAAGGTTTTATATGTAGTAAATGTTGTGGCACAAAAGGTTGTGAGAAATCAGGCTATAATTATCATTGTTATGGTTGTGATCATGTTGAAAGCGCTACAGCTAACACCTT
>NZ_JBAHZZ010000101.1:0-34185 GCF_037132785.1 Flavicella sp.
AGGTACAGAGGTATGGAAAAAATGCATACTCAAAATCTGATGGAAGCTATTTGTTACAATTTATATAGAAGTCCAAGGATAATTGCCACTAATTCTAAAAACTAAAGGAAAATGAACCAAAAAATAGATCCATAACTAACATAACTAATGAAAATAAGAAAAAAAAATATAAATTTTAGATTTAAAAAGTCAAAATTGAAATCTAAAAATGAAAAGAGCATTATGCAACGGTCTTATACCTATACTCAATCTGGCTGATTTTCTAAATACTAAATTCATTTCTTTATATTTTCAATCTATAGTAAATTCGTAATTCCTTTTTATGTTCAGTCCTTAGTGTCAGATATTTGGGTATCTATATATCTGTTGTTTAAATATTATTTTGGCCAACCCACATCATAGCGATGTAAGAAAGGTAGGCTTCCGTTTTTACTTTCTATCTCCAACCCCCAATCAATACGCTCAGCATTCGCACTATCCGTAAAATTATCTGAGCGATAACCACCCCCTGCGTCTGGTCCTTTTTCAACATCATGAGTTTTTTCAAAGTGTAAACCGTCTTTGGAAAATAGTATAGAGCGCACTATTTCGGGTGGCCCAGTTGTTCCGATCATGGCTGCCACTCCTTGAGTCTGAGGCCATACCAATATGGCATGGTTTCCATTAATCACTGGGTTCCCTTTGTACTTTACATAGGGGCCTTCGGGTTTATCTGAGATGGCCACTCCCATTTTCGTGTAATGCGGACTTTCTCCCAGTTTACGTCCTTTATAATAGAACCAATATTGACCCTCTCTTACAACGAGACAAGCGTCATCAATTAAATGACTGTCAAATGCTTCAGGATCTATACTATTGGATAAGGCTGGGTTTGTATCTAGTCGCTCCCACGGACCATTCGGAGAGTCAGATACCGCAATTCCAATCTTTGAATCCGGATTAAACCCTTTTCCATAATTTGTGGAAACACCCGTGTAAAAAAGCCAGTATTTCCCCTCTGCAACCATAATGTTAGGAGTAAATACGCTGCCTGCCTCCCATGACCCGGGCTTTCCTTTGGCAAGGACCATTCCCTGCTCTGTCCAGTTTCTCCCGTTGTGCGAGGTTGCATACCAAACAGTCGCCTCGTATCCTGTTTTCAAAGGTCCTTTGGAATACCAGACGTAATATAAATCATCAACCTTTATGACATCACTAGGATCTCTGCGCGTGACTCCTTCTTCTTGTCCAATGCCTGTCACCGTAGAATAAGTCACTTTGACTGTTTTTATTTCTTTTTGAAGTGGCGCTTCTTTGAGTTCATTTTTCATGTAAAGATCAGTCACATCCATGGTGTTTGCCAGATTTTGAGCTGAAACAAAAACACTAAATATAATACCTAGTGTCCCAAGCAATAATCTTCGTTCTATATTGTATTTTACTTCTTCCATTTTTAATTATTAGATGATTATTTTATATTATGCTCGTTTTATTAGATGCTGCTACTTCTTCACGATATGATTTAAGAAGTTCTTCCATTTCCTTAACAATATCAGGGTACTGATTATAAAGGTTTGTTGTCTGTGAAGGATCCTTTTCAAGGTTATAAAGTTGGGCCGGCGGAGCGTCTTCTTTTATTTTACCCTTTTCAATATCGCTATTTATTTCTCCAGCAAACGATATTGCTTTGGGTCCCCCAAAGGCATGAGCACCGTGTTTACCAGAAGAAAAACCTCCACCTCCTTGTGCTTCTATATACATCCAATTTCCTTTGCGAATGGCAAGGTGTGTACTTTTATGAGGTGTCAGAAGTAGTTCGCTTCTTAATTGCTCGTTGGTTTGTCCGGTAATTGCTGCTAATATATTTTTACTATCCCGTCCTTGTCCTTCTTCTAGTTTTTGCCCAGTAAGTCCTGCGAAAGTGGCAAGCATATCAACATTACAAATCAACTGATCAGACACTTCACCTGCTTTTATTTTAGCGGGCCAATGTGCAATAAACGGAATGCGATGTCCGCCCTCCCAAGCATCAAACTTAAATCCTAACAAATCGCCATTTAACTTGTGACCTTGCGCCCAGGCCTTTTGACCTGTAGCGTTAAACATCCCACCATTATCGCTGGTAAAAATTACAAGGGTGTTTTCTGCCACTCCCATCTCTTCCAATGTTTTCATGACTTCACCAACGATCCAATCCAGCTCATGAACAAAATCTCCATACAATCCAGATTTACTGGTTCCAACAAACTGTGGTGCTGGTGTAAAAGGGTGGTGAATATTTGTTGTGGCATAATAAAGAAAGAAAGGGGTGTCTTTTTGTCCTTTCATCCAACTAAGCGCTTTCTCTTTTAGGTGAGTACCAACCTGTTCATCAACATACAATTCATGTGCTTTATCTGCCCCTCCGATGGCATCCAGTTTCATTTTCTCAAAAACCTCCTGAGTTTTTGCTTTTTGACCATATACAAAGGGATCATCTTCTGTTAGACCCACTACATCATGGTTTTCAACATATACAAAGGGTGGGTGACTATTCACCACTGGCACACCGTAATAATAATCGAAACCGAGTTCGTTAGGACCCGGTGTTAATGGTTTATTCCAATCTACAGGTTCTGTCGATCCAAAACCAAGGTGCCATTTACCAATACAAGCAGTTGCATACCCTGCTTTTTTAAGCAACGAAGCTATCGTTTCTTTTTGGGTATCAATTACCAGTTTGTTTTTAAGGAAAACTGGACTGTTTAGTTTGCCATGTCGAATGGGATATTCCCCCGTAAGTAAAGCATATCGTGAAGGTGTACAAACAGCCGAAGCAGAATGAGCATCTGTAAATATTCGACCTTCTTTTGCCAATTTGTCTATATTTGGAGTTTGTAATTTTGTTGCTCCATAGCAGCTTAAATCACCATATCCTAGATCATCAGCATTAATTAAAACAATATTTGGTTTATTCTGTGCGCTCAAACTAAAGCAACAGAAAAGAAAAAAGAAAAGGCTTACTATGGTTGTTTGTTTATACTTCAAGATCTTGTTTTTGAATTTTGTTGTTGTTTTATTATTCTTTTGTTTTTGGTGCATCTACTTTGTCAAACATCAGGTCATTGCCATCCTCAGTAATTAATCCCTGTTGCTTTCTGGCCTCCCGTGCAGTTTCAATAGGATCAAGTAAATTGTTAAGTTTAGACTCAAACATCTTTAAGGTTACCGTATAAGATGGATCAAGCGCTAGATCGTTGAGTTCTTTTGGATCGGCCTCCATATCAAACAAACTGGGTCTTTCCCGTTCGTAGTAAATGTATTTGTATTTCTTGTTTGCCAGCATATACCAAGCTCCCTGGAATCCAGTACCATGCCACTCTGAGAATACGATGCGGTCGGTAGGGGCCTCCTTCCCTTCTAGAACCGGCAGCAAATTTTTGCCCGGCATTTCCGAATTGTCGTAATCAATTCCTGCCATATCCATAATTGTCGGATACATATCAACCAGAGCTACAGGCGCATCTACTTTCTCGCCATGTTGTACACCCGGTCCGGTTATTAGCAATGGCACTACTACAGAACCTTCCATTGGAGTATGCTTGTTTCCAATCATACCATGTTCACCCAAATTGTCGCCATGATCGGAGGTGAAAATGATGTACGTATTTTCATACATTCCGTTTTTTTTCAATTCAGTAATGAGCTCTCCAAGCATGTCATCAAGGCAAGTTACCATGCCGTAATATGCCCGAAGTGCATCTCTAAGTTTGTCTTCGTCTGGAGCAACATCAAGTCCATCCCACTTTTGAAAATGCTGTAAGGCAGGATGCATATCTTTGTTCGGAAAACTAGCATCATGCGGCATTGGAATGTCTACATGTGCATACATATCGTAGTATTTTTGAGGAAGTGTTAAAGGCCAATGTGGCAAAAGATAGCCAACATGAAGCATCCATGGCTGACCCTCATTTTTCCGTTCTTTTAAGAACCTCAATGCCCTGTCAGTTGTGGGTCGGTCTCGTCCATATTGTCCATGTCCACCGGCCTCGTATTTCTTGGTTTTATAATCTTCAATTTTGAAGGTCTTAACCGTAAGATGACCTTTCGCATTGCGAGGTCGTTCTGGTAGGAAACGAACATCGGCTCCCTCCACAACTCTTACAGGCCTTTTTGCTGAATGCCACTCTTCAGAAAAACCCAGTTTCCCATATAAGCCCGGAGAATCCATTTTCCCAAAATGGGCTGTGTAATATCCATTATTGGTAACTCTGCTCGCCCAGGTAACTTCTTCTTTCGGCCATGCCTTACCGTTATACCAACTTTTAAGTTGAAAAACATGTTTCCCATACATATACGAAGCACGACTTGGCGCACAGACAGGAGATGCTACATAGTTTCGTGTGAAATACATTCCGGCCGCCGCTAATGCATCGAGGTTTGGTGTTTTTACCACCGAATTTCCACGAAATCCGGAAATTGCGGGATGCTGCTGATCGGTACAAATAAACAGGATATTTGGTTTGTTTTGAGCCCGTAACTGTACTGTGCTACTGGAACACAGCAGTAGAAAACTGACAATGAATTTAGATATTAATGCTGTAGTAAGTTTCATTTTCTTATTGTTATTTTTTTAACACTTTCAGGTAATTTTTCCCAGTCTCTTGGATGGCTAATAACCGGTGCATCGGGAAATAAAGTTCCGGTTGGTCGTTGACCACTTCCCCTTTGCATATACTCTCCCAATTCTTCACGCGCATCATCTGCTATTTTTAATAATTTTTCAACCATTTCGGGGTGTTCTTTTGACACATCCAACGTTTCTGAAATATCATTGGAAAGGTTATATAAAACCGGTTGATGGATGTCAATAAATTCCGTTTTGCTTTTATCCCAAAAAGGAATTTGTTCTATAGACCGAGGCAGATGTAATTTCCAATTCTTATAGGATACAGCCTGTAAATTTTCACAGTTATAGTAATAATAAGGAGTGTCGTTATCGATCAAAGAGTGATCTCCTTTAAAAATCGGCAGCATACTTTTTCCATCATACGTTCTGTCTTTCGGAATTTTTGCCCCTATGATTTTAGAGAGTGTTGGGAAAACATCCATAGCATATATTGGGGTGTTTAAAACAGCATTAACTTGGTTCCATGAAATTATAAAAGGAACCCGATGCCCTCCTTCGAGTGAAACAAATTTGGTTCCGCGATATGGATCTGCATACTTGTTTTTAACAGGCCCATTGTCTGAAGTAAAAATTAGTATGGTATTTGATAATTTATCTGCCTTTTCGAGCGATTTTATAATTTCACCTATACTCCAATCGAACTCTTGAATTACATCTCCCCGGACTCCATCGCCAGAAGCACCTACGAATTCCCCCCCTGCTTTGTATGGCGTATGAGGGTAATTGTGTGAATAATACAAAAAGAATGGTTTGTTGGAACTCTCTTCAATAAAAGTGCTGATCCGCTTTGTGTACAACTCCGTAAGTTTTTCAAGCGGAGTCTCCTCATAAATCACCTTTTTTCCATCGTAGAATTTTTTGCTGTGGTTATAATTGCAAGGCATCCCATAGTAATCGTCAAAACCCTGATTTAAACAAGAAAATTTTTCTTCTGATCCCAAATGCCATTTACCAACCATAAAAGTAGCATATCCTACCTTCTTACATTGTTCTGCAATGGTAACTTCATCTGGGTTTAATCCTAAAAACCAGTGTGCTTCTCGCTTTGGATTTATGCCAAGATACAATCCTGTTCGTTGTGGATATGCCCCCGTTAAAAGAGCGGCTCTGGAAGGTGAACAAATAGATGCACCTGTACGGTAGTTTGTAAAACGCAATCCATTTTTTGCAAGTAAATCAAGGTTTGGGGTTTTTACGGTCTTTGAACCATAACAACTTAAATCACTGTACCCTAAATCATCGGCAAGAATTAAAATGATGTTGGGTTTATCTTGCGCATACAAGTTTAAGGAGTTACAGCAACAAAAAAGTAGAAAAATGAACTTTAATTTAATGATGAAGTTTAACATTGGCTTCCATTTTTTATTCAGTATCATATTTTTTTTATTTTTCAGGAATAAGGTCATTGGGAGTAAAATAAGGCTCGGTTCCAAGAGCACGTGCATTTTTTCCTCGTTTTTCAAGATTTCCTATATCCTCTTTTGCCCAATCTAAAAGTTTCACAAGTTCCGTAACAATTTTTGGGTTTTCAGCAGCAACATCAGTTGTTTCCGAAATATCATTTTCCAAATCGTACAACATATGTTTTGTAAATAAAATTCGGTCTTGGGGGGCGCTATGTCTAGACCATTTTGTGTAAGATATAGACCTAGAATCTGGCTGGTGTGGTAAGTGTAATTTCCATTTCCCCTTTCTTACTGCACGTAATTCAGTGTGTTGGTAATAAAAATACGGACGATCCAAAGTCGTTGAATTCCCGTTAATGATCTCAGAAATATCTAAGCCATCAATCACCCTGTCTTTAGGCAATGCAGCTCCCGAAATTTTAGCAATCGTCGGCAGCAAATCGATCGTGGCAGTTACTTGGTTCGAATCCGTTCCAGCCGGAACTTTCCCTGGAGCCCTGATAATAAACGGAACACGGAAACCACCTTCCCAAGTCGAAGTCTTTGCTCCTCTAAGAGGTTCGGCATTCCCACCATGATCACCCTTAATCCACCAAGGACCGTTATCGCTGGTAAAAATTACATAGGTATTATCATCCAGTCCTTTTTCTTTTAAAGTTTTCATAATACGACCTACGTTAAAATCTATTTCTTCAATAACATCACCATAGAATCCGCCTTCCGATTTCCCTTTAAATTCATCGGAAACAGCCAATTTGGTATGCGGCATCGTATGCGCCAAATAAAGAAAGAATGGACTTTCTTGACTCTTTTCAATAAAGTCAATAGCCTCGTCGGTATATCTACGTGTAAGGGTTGACATATCTGCATTGAGCTCCACAACTTCCTTATTTCTAAGAAGATGAACTCTGGAATCATTGCTAGATGGTGTAAAAAACGATTCATCAAATCCTTGATGTATGGGAAGTAAATCGGGATTAAATTGTTCTGGATTATGTCCTGCTAAATCCCATTTACCAATCATAGCTGTTCTATAACCTACAGGTTTCAGTACTTCAGCTATGGTAACTTCGCTCAACGATAATTTAGGATGTGGTCCGGCTCCATTATCATTTCGGGCATTCCGCAAGGGATAACAGCCAGTCATTAGGGCAGCTCGAGAAGGGCCGCAAACGGTCTGCGCATAAAAACTGGTAAACTTCATTCCCTCAGCTGCCATTTTATCTATGTTAGGGGTTTTTATATTTGGTGAACCAAAACAACCTAGGTCTTGATAGCCCTGATCATCCGTAAAAATGATGATGAAGTTTGGTTTTTGTGGAGACTGCTGTGCTGTTACCGTGAAAATGGAAATTATCATTATCCCTGTAAGAATTCCCGTAATTTTTAAAAACTGCTTCATAAAGTATTTTTATATTATTTATTTTCAATTTGACTACATTTTCAATCATCTCGTTTGTCACCAAGTAAATTAACTCATCCTATTCCTCCCAGTTATCTGTTCTAAATGGGTAAACCGGTAGTTCACTTTCATTGACTAGATTAACGGAGGGTTTTCCTGCAAAAGCATAGCGAATAAATTTAGGTTCTTTAATTTTTGATGAACTCAAAATCACACATCCCCCGTCGATTTTGGCATTTGCCACTACCCACTCTCTAGAATCATCAGTAATCCAAAACCCAGTAGGTGTTTTACCGTTTATCGTTTTAAGTCCATCCGTATGATTAAAATACACATGCATTTTTCCTCTTTGTATCTCAACCTTTTTAAATGTAGGCCCCATAGCGACAACATCTAGATTAAGTGTGTTTTTTGCAGCTAAAAGAGCTGCTCGCTGTCCAATAGGTAATTTATCAGTAGGATGAATGTTTTTGACATCTCCTAAATCGATTGTGTTCACCACGGAAACATTCGGAAGTTCCAATGATGCTAGTTGAGACTCACGCATCCAAGCCCAAGAAGGTTCAGTGGGACTTTCTGGATCAATAATTTTCTTGTTTTCTGTTCCTTTACCGTAACCCGGTAACATAACCACCATAAAATGCATGTCGTTATTATTCCATCTCTTACGGTAGGTAAGTATCCATTTTTTTTGAACCTCATCATAATCTTTCATTCCAGATACGCGATGGAACCAATTGCGATCATCAACTTCAGGTAATCCAGACAAGTAACGTGTATTACGTTCGCCCTGATACCAGACCAACCCTCTACAAGCAAAAGGCGTAAGTGGATGCATCATAGCATTGTATAAAATATTAGGTTGACGTCTTAAGTAAATATTCTCTTTGCTTGTCCAACTGGACTTATTGATGAGTTTTTTAATTCGTGCCACTCTCGTCGTATCTGCATCAAACTCTTTCATAATGGTATTAAAATGAGGCAAATCTTGAGTCATAGACCTAGGCATCCAGGCTTCAATAGATGAACTCCCCCAAGATGCTTGAATAATTCCTACTGGAACTTCACCAATGCTATTTAAAAAATAAGCAAAAGAGAAAGCTACAGCACTTTTTGGATGCGTTACTTCCCATTGCCCAGACACTTCATCCTGCTCCTCTAGCCCAACTTTACTCTCAACATAAAAACTGCGAATATTTTTAGCTAAAGGCACCAACCCTCTAACTTCAGGTGACGTTGAAACACCCATTTGCATATTAGACTGACCTGAACATATCCAAACTTCTCCTACAAGTACATCAGAATAAATCACTTCACTTTTCCCTGATATAATCATCTCTCTACCCTTTGAGCATGCCTCTAAAGCATCCAACTTTATCATCCACTTTCCATCTGCTCCGGCTTCCGTAGTTTTTGACTGTCCGGCAAATGTTACTGTGACTTTCTCCCTTGGCGAACTATTTCCCCAAATAGGAACCGCTTTTTCTCTTTGCAAAATCATATGATCACCAAATATATTGGCTGGTTTGATTTGCTGACCAAAAGCAGTTGTACTGCTGATAATCAATAGTAGGGAAATGATAATCTGTATTCTGAATGAAGGTTTATGCATGGTAAATAGTTAAAAGTTATTATTCAAATAAGATCTCTTGTTTTCTGTATAGTTTCATTATTTATAATGTCTTGATGGATAAATCATTTCGTTAAAGTATTTGGTTTTATTGCTTATTATAATTCAATACTCTATATATCAAACTTCTAGAGTTTTTTATTCTTCATTTATCAGTTTGAAAATCAATTATCTTTCCAGATCATCAATTTACCTTTATCCAAAGACATTTCTTTACTAAGAATTCCGTTGGAATAGATTCTGAATTCACCTCCTTTTTTTGCTCGAATAGTTGCTACTACTAATTTTCCATTATCCCAAATTAGGTCTACTTCAAAACCACCACGTGCACGAAGCCCCGTAACCTTACCTTTTGGCCATGCAGAGGGTAATGCTGGTAACAAATGTAGAATATATGGAGTATTTGCAAAGTTTTTATTTGGTACTACTGGCAAAAATTGGTTTTCATTTTCAGTATCCTTTTGGTAAGCAACAAATGCAGCATTTTCAACCGTTTTTGCATTGGCATTTACACTTCGCAAATGACTCTGTAAAAGCATTTCACAAACACCTGCAGTACCTCCAAAATTCCCGTCAATCTGAAAAGGTGGATGAAAATCAAATAAATTTGGATAAGCTCGTTTGGATGTTAAAAATTGATAAAACTGATGCGCTTTATCGCCATTATGCAATCTTGCCCAAAAGTTAGTTTTCCATGCTGTACTCCATCCTGTAGAAATATCTCCACGATGTTTCATTGTTACCAGTACAGCATATACAATTTCTTTGGTTGTTAATGGCGAAAAGTCACGTCCAGGGTGCAAAGCAATTAAATGTGAAATATGACGGTGATGGTCTGTTGGGTTATCCCAGTCTTCCGGCCATTCTTGTACTTGGCCGTATTGTCCTATTTTTTGTGGGGACAGTTTAGGAATGATTTCTTGCAAAGTTTGTCGAAACTCCTTATCACGTTCTAATACTGTGGACGCTTCAATACAATCTGTAAATAAATTAAGAACCAATTGTTGATCCCATGAAGCACCATAAGCTTGCTTGTTCAATTTGCCATGTTCTTTTTTCAAATAAACGTTCTCTGGAGACCAAGTAGGATATACTACTAGTGTACCGTCTTTCCATGGGGCAAGGAATTCTACATAAAACTCTGCTGCACCTTTTAAAATTGGATAAATTTCTTCAAGATAAGTCTTGTCTTGATTAAAAGCATAATGCTCAAAAAGATTTTGAGAAAGCCAAGCTCCTGATTGTTGCATACGCCTGCCATGAACATTTGGTGCAGTAAACCCAAACACATTTCCATTAAGTCCTGCACTCCAACCTTTCTGAATTCCAAAAGCTTCATGTGCGGAATATTTACCTGATTCAGCAATAATTTTTAGCCACTCTACATATGGAGAAAAAGAACCAGGAAGATTTGCTGTTTCCACCATCCAGTAGTTCATTACCAAATTGATGTCGTTATGATAATCACTATTCCATGCTGGTTTTATGTGTCCATTCCAAAGTCCTTGCAAGTTTGAAGGAACCGGAGCAGACCGTGAGCAACTCAATTGCAAATACCTAGCATAATTAAAATAGAGGTTCTCTAATTCCAAACTAGCCCCTCTTTTCACCAACTTATCCGTTGTTAATCCAGAAGGGGTATATTCTAGTTTCAACTGGCAGCGATCCATTAAAGCAGAGACGTCATTTTTATGTGTCTTTTTTAGGTTTTCATAGCCCAATTTAACAGCTGCATCGATCGTTTTTTTGGTGTCAGTCTTATAATCTCGACCTTTAAATGAGGGATAAACGGGTAGGTAATCTGAATACGCAGCAAGATAAATGGTGACATCTGTTGCCCCTACAACCTGCATAGATCCATCTTCTTGTGGCAGCAACGTTCCCTTTCCTGCATCGATGTAAATCAATTGTTGAAACTCTATAGAGTCCTTCACCATTGAAACTTCTCCGTTCAACACAATATAATTCCCCTCAGCGTTTACGCTAGTCACTTTATGTAAGGTGCTTGCATTAATTGTAAGGTTCATTTTAGAGTTTTGCGCTTTATATCTCACAACCACAACATCGTTTGGATAGCTACAAAAATATTCTCTACCAAAATGGGCATCACCAATAGTATAGTTAACAGTGCCTATTCCAGAATGCGCATCTAAAGTTCTACTGTAACTATTTACTGCTACACTATCATGATTTGTAGAAATATACAGGTCTGTAAAAGGAGCATAATTTCCCAAAGGTTGGGTACTACTTAAATATTTGGTAGAAGTAGCCTCCATGCTGTTTTCTGAAGTGCCATAATTACCTTGTTGATATGCCGCTCTTACTTTATCAAAATTTTTGGCACCGCCTATCTTTACTCCAGATTGTGCCACTTTATCAAGTCCACGTTTGCTGTTCATCCATAAGGTAATATCATTAATCAACAGGTGTTCTTGTTCAATCCCTCCAGAAAACATGGCTCCTAAACGTCCATTACCTAACGGTAAGGCTTCTTGCATATATCCTAACTTATTATAACTTGCCCTTTGTTCTGCCGTAAACTTGCTAGCAGGTTTATCATACCTTAAAAGTAACTGTGCATGTGCTTGTACACAAGCAAAAGCAATCAGTAAAACACACACAATATTTTTCATAACATCCCTTATTTATTCATTTCAAAGCGAACAAGATATGCCACGCCTTTTCTTTGTACCATTCCAATACCCCAACCTGGAATTTCATTAACTTTATTTCCATCTTCCAAATGTGGACGATATAAACCTGGAGCCATTGGGATATCTTTTATATTTTCCTGAGTTGGAGAAAAATTGACACCGTCTTTAGACCAATGAATAGATTTACTTAGCGATGCCAATGATGCAATTCCATTGTTTTGACTCCATATCAATACTTCATGGCCTTTTTCAATTAAAGGTTTGGGATGTTTATTGAAAGGACCTTCAGGATTGTCGGCATATGCAACATTCATTTTTGTAAGTTTAGGTCCATTTTTACCATGAATAATAGAACGTCCCTTATAGTACATTAATATTCTACTGTCCTTTACTAACAAGGCCGCATCATCAATTCGGTAACTATCAAAATCTTCCGAAATCTGACTGATTTCCAAAACCGGATTATTTGCTATTCTAACAAACGGACCATCAGGACTATCTGCAATGGCAAGGCCAATAGCGGTTATATCTGTTGTATGATTCCCCTCAAATTCTCCTTTTAAATTTCCTGGCGTAGGTTTTACTCCAGTATAATACAAATAATATTTCCCTTTAAATGCCAAAATATTAGGTGTAAACACTGAGTGGTTGTCAAACTCACCCTTTTTCCCTACAGCTAGAGCCATACCTTGCTCTACCCATGTATGCCCTTCATCAACAGAGGTGGCATACCAAATATCACCCCAATAACCCGATGTTATAGGACTTACCATTTTTGTATACCAAATATAGTATTTACCTCCTACTTTAATAATATCGCTAGGATCTCGCCTATTGGATATTGAGTCTAGTCCAATTCCAGACACTTGTGTATATGAGAACCTCACGGAATCAAATACTGTAGCTTCTTTCTCTTTTTTTGATTTTTCTTTTGAATCACATGCACTGATCAAAAATAAGGATATTAGAAGCATTCCTATCAAGGATAAAATTTCTTTACTTTTTGAATTCATTTTTATATCACTTTTAGTTAATTATTTATTATTTTATTTTCACAAAAATCAACCCATGTACTCTAGGAAAAAAAATGATTTCGTGTTTATTCCGTTTCAATTCAATTCAGAAACAATGATATATTCTTTATTGTTGTTTGATTTAATTAATTCACCACGCCACAAACCTCCTTGAAGTTTTGTGAAAATAAAATTATCAGATAATGGTTTTTTAGTAATAGACCATAACAATAATGGTCCATCTTCTATCATTCTAATTTTTATTATTTTTTGATCGATTTCAAGTAATTTAAATCCCGCAGCAGATAAATATTTATCAGACCTTCCAATAATTGACCATCCGTTTTGTATCGGACTTAACTGAAAAAGTCGTTCCTTTCTTGAACCCAACTCAAATTGATGATCCTCTTTAAGGATACTTGCTGAACCTGCATAATGATCATACAATAAAATGCCCTCTTTTGGAATAGTCCAAAGTCCTTCATAAGGTTGAATCATACCTCCTGCAAAAGAATAATCTTTTAACGAAACAATAGCGGTCACATCTTGATCATCTTGGTTTAAATTTACAGCCAAAATAGTTGCCGAATTATTTTGAAGAGGCGCGATAACTCTAAATGCTTTACCCGAAAAATAAGGGTCTTGCATCAAACTCTCCGGCAAAGGAACTCCAGGTGCTAAAGTCCCCAATATACGTCCATCCGCATACGTTAAAGGTTTTAAAACCGTATCTTCAATATTTTGGGGTTCATCCGATAAATATATCGGTCCACCAGAAACTGCTCGGGAAACGGCCATTAATCGGGCTGTTTCTTTATAATTAGCAAAAAACATATCCTGATCTAACCAATGTGTATGCCCTAACCAAAAGGCATTTGCAAAGTTTTGTACAAGGGTAAGATCTAGTCGGTCTCTTGTGGTTTTATAATCTATGCTTCCCCGAATTAAAGCACTGTATTTATGATTAAATACGTTAAAGTTTTGTTGCGCTATACAATTCAGCAAGTAAAGTTCTTTGCTCTTACAATTTTCTTCTAATGCCGTGTTGTTATAGTGAACACCAAGAATGGCATTTTCAGAACCTGTATTGTAACGAAAATTATCTGACTGAAAATCAACCTTAATCATATCAAACCCATTTGCCTTGGTAATGGCTGTCATTTCGTTGTAAAAGGCATAGGCTGCATCAAATGTAATTTTGGGCATATAACGTTGGTTCTTGTTATTTTCATTTCGCATCACCAAATGTTTCTGCAAATTTGACATCGTATGGTCAGGAGAAATCCCACCCCAATAACCATTAAAATTACGCCATATTCCCATCCATTTTAATTTTTCATCTTTTTGGCTGATGATGGGTTCCCATCCATTCGGAAATTTCTTTTTATCAACACCAAAAGACATCAATTGACTTTTCTTTACATCTAAATAACCATCGTCAATTAATACCCAACGGAAAGGAATATCACTAGACTTTACCTCTCTTATTGCATCCAAAATGATTTCTTCACTGATATTTTTCTTATAGTGTTCCCAGGAGCACCATCCCAAATACTTATACGGTTCGGGATACTTTTTATTTTCTCTCCAATTGATATTATCTTTTATCTCTTCTGCTTTCATAGCAAGTTCCCATGCCTCCCTTGCTGCTTCATAAGGATTATCTGATTGAGCATAACTAATTAGGGGCGCAGAAATATTCTCAGTTCTTGTGCCATAAGTTGCCATTGTTAAATAAACACCCTTGTTGCGAATACTAAACGAATTACCTATGCGATTTGAGACCAGAGGCAGCAGTGCCAAATATTGACCGTTTTCTTTTTTGAGCATCATAAAAACGCCCAAGTTCATAAAGTCGTCCATCCTTGGTTTCTTTTGAACATAGGTATCCAATTGTGCTATCTGCTCAAACCAAATAGGCTCAACACGATTACCAGCGGCTAGTTTTTCTGAAAAAGGTCGATAATATACACCTTGTTTAAATTCAGGAAGTTTTAATTCTATTTCTGCAATAATACCATTGGTATCAGGAACTAGTTGCTGCTTATTCAAAATAATAATTCCTTTTGAAACTGATAAATCCATAACAATCGATTCTGGAATGCTATTCAATTCCTGAAACTCGCCTTTTATCTCATTTTGACTATAAGCGACAAGCCCTATGAACATTAGTAAAATAGAAGTTTTTTTTCTTAAATAATTCACTATGTTTTCTTTAAATTGTTTCATATTGGATCTTAATTTTTCTGTTTTGGTTGGATATAAATATATTTACATCATTCTAAGTCGCTATAACTTTTATTTTTAATTCGTAAAAAGTTTAATTAATAAACGATTCTTTAGTTTTCCTTTTTTTTGGATTGTCATGCACCACTAATAATGACAAAAAAATAAATACTAATTGTTTTATTTTACTTTTTGTTTGAATTTGATTCTTCCTATAGTACTAAGTATTGAGGATTTGTGTTCTTTCCAGAAGCACGACAGTTATCAATATTATCTAAATCAGCATTACATTCTTCCAAATATTTTTCCAGTCGTCTGACCACTTCGAAATTTTGATTGGCAACATTCATTTTTTCACCAATATCCTCCTCTAAGTTGAAGAGTTCTCCATTAGCGTGCAACTTCCATTTTCCGGAACGCACAGATTTTATGGAACCTGTAGCTTGCTCCATCATTTCAGGAGAGGCATACACAGGTCTATGTGGGAGAGGATATGGAAAATACAAAAAAGGCTTATCTTTATTTTTCTTTATAAAATCGACCTCCCTATCGGTGATTCTTTGAGTTAGGCAATTCATATCAGGGTTTATTTCTATGACTTCTTTACCTTCCAGTAAGGGCAGATCTGGGAAGTTGTGTTTTTTGTTGTTCTGATGCCTGGGGTGAATATCGTGACTATAAGGCAATCCAAAAAACTCATCAAAACCTTGTTTGGTTGGTAAAAACTCTGGTTGATCACCTAAGTACCATTTACCCATAATTCCAGTGGCATAGCATTTTTTTTTAAGCACTTCGGCAATGGTGATTTCATCAGGATCAAGCCCCCTACTATCTCCAGCAAGAAATACACCTGCAGCCATATTGTTTCGTTTTGGACAGCAACCTGTCATCAACGCAGCTCTAGATGGTGTGCAAACAGGAGCTGCAACATAAAATGAAGTAAGCTTCATCCCCTCTGTTGCCATGCAATCTAAATGTGGTGTTTTATTAATTGTTGATCCAAACGAACCAATGTCTCCATATCCGATATCGTCGACTAAAATCACCGCAAAATTGGGTTTATCCTTCGTGTTTTTTTCTCCTGAAAAACAGGAAACAAGCAAAATAACAACAAGAAGTAAATAAAAATTAACTCTAATCATATTTAGTTTAATTTAGTTCATTAGCTTTTCTTGGCAAATATTAATTCGTGAACTATTTAATTTCATGTTTTAGAAAATTTACAATTTTCTTTCCTAATAACTTATAACCTTCCTTTTTATAATGAACATCATTATCGCCTTTTCCATAATCAAAGTGTATCTCTTTTGATGTTTCATAAATATCATTGATTTTCACATGATTTGATTCCATTACCCTTTGGGCAATTTCATTATACTTTATTGCATCATCCACAAATCTTCCTGCCTCTCGATTTGGAACATATGACGTTGTAACAAATATTAATTCAGCATTAGATTTTTTTCGAATTAACTTAACGATTGCATCAAGATTATTTCCGTAATCATCAGCATTAAATGTAATTTTTCCGTTAATCTTATCTCTTTTTCCTTGTTCTTTAGAATCTGGATGTCTGTAACATAAATCCCACAAACCCCAATTAAACTGAATGATATCCCATTCATTATCTCCTATCCACGTTTCGATACTGTCAAGTCCTTTCCCTGTATGTTGAGCATTCCCTGGATTATGGAAAATATTTGCAACGTCTATTAGATTTTCTTGAACAAAAGGTGTGTAACCAATCGAAATAGAATCTCCAATGATTAATATATTGGTTTTTTCTTGCTCACAACTTATTGTTACAATTACTAATGTAATTAAGATAGGTTTTAGTATAAAATTTCTCATATTTATAATTTAACCGTCAAACTTTCATTAACAAGAATGATTTCACCATTCAGTTTCTTTTTACCCTGACCTTCCAGCGAAAATGTATCCAATTGTATTTGGCCATAAAGCACTGTTAAAATGGCTTCTCTTTCTTTTACCTCGCAGGTTCCCCAAGAGTAGCCATTACTCCAAAAATAGTTACCTGGATCAGAAGTAAACGTCATGCGCTTTTCAACAGCAGAAAAATGGAATCCAGTAGTTGCCAAAACGCCTGCCCATGCCATCATACTTCGGGCGTAATGGTGTCCGTATTCTGCTTCATTAAAAGGGTTACGCTTTTTACCATCGTAACGATTGCGGATATCCTGAATGGTTTTTACACCTTCGTCTACCTGACCTTCATATAACATAGCCACGGCTGCGGCATGCTCAAAACCCGTCATTACCTCTGTAAAATAAGGAAACGGCTGCTTGGGTCTTTCTTCTGGATAATCTGCCATCAGTAAGGCTGATTCATTACCATAAGCATAAGAACGCATAAAATTAGGGTGTTTCATCAGGTTTTCACGATAGTTATATTTTAGAATAGCTTTGTTGGTTTTTACTATGTTCTCTTTGTCTGCCAGATAGCCCAAATCTAGAATATGCGCCATCACCTGACCTACTAGCTGATCGACCAATACACCTTCTCCAAGTTGATATTGAGGATCATCGGCAATCAATCGTCTTTTGACACGAATAAGGCCTTTGGCAATACTATCGAGGTGCATTGGTGGTACTATTTCTTGTATATAATATTCACCATTAAACAGGTTTTCATCCATCCAAACAGAGCCATTTTCGTATAAACCTCTACAAGTATTAGCAAAATATTTTTCTCCAAGGTAGTTTGCCATTTCTTCTGTTGCTCGCAAAGCTCCAAGGTACCAAAAGCCCATTTGTGGGTTAGGTCCATAATACTCCACATCCATTGTATTATGCTGACTTCCTTCCATTACCCCATCTTTGTCAGGATCCCAACCGTTTGGAATCCAACAGAATTCCAAAGCTTTTTTTACCATTGGCCAGTTCTTTTTCAGAAATTCATCATCACCAGAAAGCTGCCATTCTCGATAGTACTTCATAATACAGCCCATTTGTCCGTCTGCCGCTGCTAAGCCAAAACTCGTAGCTTTTGTTTCCAATGGCAAATGAATACGGTAGCTCATCAGTCCCTCATCATTGGTAGCATAACCAAACTCCACTTCACGCATATTTTTTGCTACGTCACCAAATAAGAAAGGAATCGTCTGTTCATAATTCCACACGTGTGTGCAAGAACCAGAGCCACTTCCATCGTTGTCTTTAATACCTTCCCAACCTAAATAATAACCTGATTTAGTTTTAAAGACAAGTTGTGTTCGAAAATGAGCCAAATTAAACAGTGCTGCTTCCTTAATAACGGCTGGAATATCACTATTGATAAAAGCATTGACAAACGTCTGTGTTTTGTTTTCCAATTCAGGAATTCTAGCAATGTTTTTCTGAGCTACTTCCCATGAATCTTTGTATTGGGTAGCATAGTAATTCCCCACATTTTCTTTATGTTGAAAATCTAGGCGATTCGGAAAATTCCAAGTAATAAAAAAACGAATATCTTTCTCTTCATTTGGAGCCAAGGTCGTTTTTATTGCTAAAGATCCCATATTACTTTTTTGCTTAGAAATTCTTTCTTCCAAAAGCCCATCATCCGTATAGTCGTCCCAAAAATCCAAGGTACTGTTTCCCCATTCTCCCTGTTTCCAACCAGTACGATACGAAATTTCTCCATCGCTATTGGTCGTTAAACTAAAGGTACCCCATTGCGCACTTTTTATATCCACTTCTTTATTAGCCGTATAATGGATCCCTTTTAAACCATTTTCTTCTTTATAAGTATTGATATTCTCATAAGCCTTTCCTTCCTTTCCATCGAAACCAATAAAGTTTGGAATGTTACCTGCTAAAGATATCGTAATTGACTTATCACTGGTGTTTTTGACTTTATAACTTAATACAGCCATCGGAAGACTACTGTCATCAGTGTTACCAGGTATTAATGGATTAAAAGCACCAACTGTTACCTCTATAGGTAAATCTTTATCTTTTAGTAATACCTGCCCAAAAGGGTACGCTGTTTGAAAAGTAGATTCTGTAAAACGTGGCAGTCCATGGTTGGGCGCTTTCGATCCGTAATAACCTTCGTCAAACCTAATAGGAACTGGCCCCTCTAAGAGCAGTGCCTGACCTTCTTTATCTTCCTCTTTTATATAAACAGAAAAAAAAGGAGTACGATTTATCACTTGCACACCTGCATACAGGGGATTAAAGCCCTTGGCAGGTCTACTCATTATTTCCCAATCAATTAAAGCTCCGTATCCACTTAATGATACCGTTCCCGTTCCAATACCTCCAACTGGCATCGCTATTCGACCTGTATGCTCCTGATCGTAGGTTTTTAGTACCGGCCAATTGGAGTCTTGATATTGAGCTTTTGAAAAACCCATTATAAATAGAAGTATTACAAATGTATATAATGTTCTTAAATGATTCATGATTTTATATTATATATTGTTGTTAAGTAATCTATTACCTTTTTAAATTCATTGTCAGACAATGGTTTTTCATAAATTAAAAACCGTGCAATTTCACCATCAAATGATTCTGCTCCTGGATGGTTGGCCGCATCTCGTTCCTGCCCAATCACCATTTTAGAAGGATTCGCATCAACGTTAACCGGAAAAATATCTTGCGCCACTGGCACCACATTATTTACAAAAAGTTCAATTTTAACGGTATCAGTTCCCGCACCCATTCTTCCCATTACCAAGTAATACTTTGATGTTTCCAAGGGTTGGGTATTCAACACGTGTGGGTTATTCTCATTCCATAATCCTTTCTCAAGCGCATTTCTAGATCCCATCCACAACTGATTGCTCTCACTCAGTCCAGCCCAAAAGCCTTCATATTGCCCTTGTTTGTCTACATTGGAGTTACGCAGATTTCCAAAAAATGAATTCACTCCTGGTTTTCCGGGTACTTGTTCATAAACAGACATGACCGAAAACCAAGTATATCCGCTCCCCGTAGTTAAATGGTCGAAGGCATCTTCTTGATGATTGAGCAACTCCTGCCGGTGAAAGACGATGGCATTATGCCCATTAATTTTTGGAACCCCTAATTTTAATCTTGGTCGACCAGAGCCGGTCACCTTTCTACCTTTGTCTTGCTTAACAAAAAGTTTGACACTATTAATCTGTACTTGATTTTCCCAAGCAGACACTTTATTACCATCTTCTAGTTTTACGCCTTCATCTGCATTCAAATCTAACAGCAAACCTTGCTGTACGGGGATACTCTCATTCTTTTTTGGCTCACCTGCTGCCCAAATAATTCCACCTTCTAAAAGTTTTTGGTAGTTTTTATTATTATAAATTGCAACTGTATGCCCCAAAGATGTAAAAAAAGAGCGACCTCCATCTATGTATTGACACCAAGTAAAAGGGTGATCTCCATGCATCTTATTATCTCCCTCATAAGAGTTTTCGTCTAGAGAAAGTAATACATTTACGCGTTCTCGTGGATTGTCTGAAAACCGGTGCCACTCATCGGTGAGTACCCATTCATCTGGTAGGTGCTTGGTACTTATGTGGAAGTTATCTTCAATAATAAGTTTTGCAGACTGCACTTTAGGATGATCTACCAACCTTGTACCCACCAATTCTTCATACCATTTTTGAAATTCTCCACCTTCATTCCAAAGAGCACCAGCACAATGAATGCCTACAAATCCGCCTCCATTTCTGATATACTGTTGAAATGCTCGTTGCTGGTCTTTTGAAAATATGCGTCCTTTATTACCACAAGTATTATTAAAAATGACAACATCAAAAGTAAACAAGTTTTTTAGCGTAAAAAAGGAAGGATCCACAGTAGTCACCACCTCCCAATTATTAGCTATTCCCAATGAATCAATAAGGGGAACACCAATTTCTTTGGACTTGTGAATATGTCCATTGTCTGCATAAAAATTGAGTATCTTGTAATCCTGCGCTTGAATTAGCGGATTTTCAAAAGTCAAAAAAGCTAAAAAGAAAAGCCCTTTAAAAGGGATCGTATTTTTAAAATACTCCATATTATTTTATTTTCGAAATTCACTTAACAATTCATTTTAATTAATAATGGTATTTACATTCAAAGGTTTATAAAATTACTTTATAGACAATGCCTTTGGATATTCTACCTTTCCTGCAGGACGTGCATTTTTTGTCACTTCAGCTTCAAATTTTCGCATTGCATTTTTCAATTTAGCAACAATATCTGGATGTTGGTCTTTGAGGTTGATTTGCTCACCAATATCAGTCTTTAAGTTATAGAGTGACTCCACCCCTTTATGGGTTCTAAATTTCCAATCTTTCCATCTAACAGCTTCCAAATCCCCCCAATGAGAATAGAAGAAATACTCATGTGGGCTTTCTTTACCATCTAAAAGTACTGGCATAATATCTTTGCCATCTATAATACGGTCGTTAGGCAATTTTGCTCCAATCAACTTCGCAAAGGTTGGTAGCAAATCCATAGTGGTGAGGAGCTGATCGTTATCGGTTCCTGCTTTAATTTTATTAGGCCATCGAATTACTGCTGGCATTCGCATTCCTCCCTCTAAGGTCTGTCCTTTGTGTCCCGACAAAGGCTTTGCAGAACCCTTTCTGGCAGCAGGTCCATTATCACTTGTAAACAGTACTATCGTATTTTCATCAATCCCGTGTTCTTTAAGTGTAGAAAGGATTTGACCTACCGACCAGTCTAACTCATAAATTGCGGTTGCATAAATATCGGAAGAAGCTTTGTTTCCATTAGCCAACAATTCAGCATATATTTTTTTAATTTCTGGAGAAGCTGCTAATGGACCATGCGGGAGTGGATGTGCTACATAAAGAAAGAAATTTTCATCTTTATGTTTTTTAATGAATTGAACCGCTCGTTCCGTAACTCTTCTGGTTAAATAATTAGGGTCTGGATTCAATTCTATTACTTCTTCCCCTTCTAATAGAGGTAAGGGAGGAAAATGAAAGTACTTTTGCCGGGGATGCTTGGGCATAATGTCGTGACTATATGGTAGACCAAAAAATTCTTCAAAGCCTTGTCTAGTTGGTAAAAATTCTAGTTGGTCACCCAAATGCCACTTTCCAAACATCCCAGTCCTATAGCCTACTGACCGAGCAACTTCAGCAATCGTTATTTCAGCAGGGTTCAACCCATTACCATCAGCTGCCAAGCAAACAGGAAACCTCTTTCCATGTGGAATATTTGGCAACTCCACTGCTAAGCTAGAAGGAGGTTCCATACCTATCCGTCTTGGGTAACAACCCGTCATGAGTGCGGCTCGTGAAGGCGTACACAAAGGGGCGGCCACATAAAAACTTGTAAGTCTAGCACCTTCCTCTGCCATTTTATCAATATTTGGTGTATAAACATGATCACCTCCGAAACACCCCAAATCACCATATCCTTGGTCATCGGTGAAAATGATGATGAAATTCGGTTTATTAACTTGTTCTTGTTTTCTGTCTTTACATCCGAATAATAAGGATATACAACACAGTGTAATAATTAGTCTCATTATTTTATAATTTAATATTCAATGAATCATTTGATTGTATTGTTATATTCTTAAGGTTTTTTGTGCCAATACCTTCCAACGAAAAACTATCCAAATCAACTTCCCCATAAAGTACGGTTAAATTGGCTTCTTTATCCTTCACTTCACATGTACCATAACTGTAACCATTGCTCCAAAAATAAGTACCAGACACAGAAGTAAATGTCATCGATTTGTCAACTGCTGAATAATGGAATTTCGTGGTTGCCAATATGCCTGCCCATGCAATCATACTTCGCGCATAATGATGTCCTGCTTCAGCTTCATTAAACGGACTTCTTTTTTTTCCATCATACCGGTCTCTAATGTTACGAATACACAATAAACCATCTTCAATTTGACCTTCCTGTAACATTCCAATAGCTGCAGTGTATTCAAAACCAGTCATTACTTCTGTAAAATAAGGGAACGGTTTTTCTGGTCGCTCAAGTGGATATGCAGCCATCAATAAAGCCGATTCCTCTCCTAAAGCATAAGAGCGATGAAAATTGGCATGAGAAGCCATCTTTTCTACATAATTGTATTTCATTATAGATTTAAGGGTTTTCTTGATATTTTCCTCATCGGCTAAATAACCTAAACCTACAATATGTGAAAAAACCTGTCCTATCAACTGATCTACCAAAACCCCCTTACCTAATTGGAAGTCGGGAGATGTAAGATCTATCGCATTCTTACCACTTGTTATACCCATTAGGGATTCTGCCACATTATCTGCCGACATGGGTGGTTGAATCTGTTGTTCATAAAACTCCCCATTAAATAAATTGTTGTCCATCCAATTGGACCCTTGCTTGTATAAATTTTGACAAGTCTTCGCAAATTTCTTTTCACCTAGATAATTAGCCATTTCTGCTGATGCCTTAAGTGCTCCTAAATACCAGAACCCCATTTGTGGGTTAGGTCCGAAATACTCTACATCCATCGTGTTGTGTTGTGAGCCTTCCATCACCCCGTCTTTATTGGCATCCCATCCTCCAGGAATCCAACAAAATTCAAGTGATTTTTTCACCTTTGGCCAATGTTCTTTTAAAAATTCATCATCACCCGACAACTGCCAATCGCGGTAAAATTTCATGACACTTCCCATTTGCCCATCAGCTGCAGCTTTTCCCCATTTTTGTCCGAGTTCCAAAGGCAAATACACTCTAAAACTCATCAATCCAGTATCATCAGTTGCATAGCCATATTCAACATCGCGCATCGTTTTAGCCAATTCACCGAATAAGAAAGCTGTAGTTTGCTCATAATTCCAAACGTGTGTACACGAACCAAAACAGGAACCATAATCATCAAAAAGGCCTTCCCAACCCAATAAATGTCCGCTTTTAATTCGAAATGCTAGTTGCGTTCTTAAATGAGCTAGATTGAAAAGTGCAGACTCTTTAATTTCAAAAGGAATGTCACTCTCAATTAGTGCATTGACAAATGTTTTGGTTTTAGTTTCCAACTCATTTAGGCGTGGCAATGTTTTATTAATCACGTCCCATGAATCGTTATATTTTGTGGTGTAATAATTTCCAACAGTCGCTTTAATCAGTTTTTGAAATCCTGGTTTGTCCCAAGTTTGTCTGTTAGGAAAATGCCAACTAATCAAAAACCGAAAATTCTTTTCTTCACCTGCCTTTAGGGTTGTCTTTATAGCTAAAGAACCCATTGGCGCATTTGCCTCTTTATTTTCTCTATTTTCTAATATACCATCTTCACTAAAATCGTCCCAAAAATCAAGTCTTTTTTTATCCCATCTGCTCGTCTTTTTTTGCCAAGCAGTACGATACGTAGTTGTTCCTTCATTTAAAGAAACAAAACTAAAACTGCCCCATTGTTCGCTCTTTGAATCTACTCCCTTACTTGTATAATGAATACCTTTTATTCCATTTTCTTCACGAATAGTATTGACGTTTTTTATAGCTTTCCCCCTTGTTCCATCAAAACCTATAAAGTTTTGAATAGTTCCTGCAAGTGAAATAGTAATATTATTGTTGCTGGTGTTTTTGACTTTATAATTGAGAATAACCATTGGAATACTACTATCGTCAATATTGCCAGGAATTAGAGGGTTGTACGCCCCAACAACAACTTCTACGGGAAGACTTTCATCACTTAAAAATACTTGACCAAATGGATAAGCAGTTTTAAAAGAGGCATTATTAAAACGAGGTAAACCATGATGGTTGGAAGTAGCACCCCATGCGCCTTCATAATAAGATTCATCTGGCATACCTTCAAGCAAACGAGTTTGTTTGTTTCCTTCTTCATCTTCCATAAAAATGGCGAAAAAAGGCCCTTTTTGCTTAGCTGGTCCCCAATTTTCTAAAGTAGGATTAAAACCTTTCGCAGGTCTATTCATGATTTCCCAATCTTCTAAAGATCCTCTTCCTGTCAGGGAAATAGTTCCCGTACCAATTCCACCAACTGGCATTTTTATCTTTTGGATATGATCCTGATCGTAGGTTTTCAGCACTGGCCAATCACTTTTTTCTTGTTGTGCTTGGGATAAAACACTAACAAAAAGAGACAACATAAATATTTGATTTTTTTTCATTTTTTATATTTTATTTGAAAACACTTTCTGTTTCTATAACGGAACACTCACACTATCACCTGCTACAATATCAATACTTATTATTTTGTTTTTGTATTTCACTTTAGCAACACCTCCTTTTTTAGAATAAATATGAGCGTTTACTAACTCTCCTGCTTCCCATTTTAGATCCACAACAAATCCGCCACGAGCACACAATCCTTTTACTTCACCGTTTTTCCATTGACTTGGCAAAGCAGGAAGCAATCTTATTTCATCTGTATGGCTTTGTAATAACATTTCAGATATCCCAGCAGTAGCTCCAAAGTTTGCGTCAATTTGAAAAGGAGGATGCTGACCAAATAAATTATTACTAATCCTTTTTGTTAAAAGAATATTTAAACTTTTTTCAGCATTATCACCTTCACCCAACCTTGCGTATTGATTAATTAACCAAGCCGAACTCCATCCCGTATGCCCTCCTCCATTTTTAACTCTAAAATCAAGAGATTTTTTTGCTGCTAACGCAAGCTTTGGTGTTTTGACTATATCTATCTGAAAACCTGGATGCAATGCAAATAAATGGGAAATATGCCTATGTCCCTTTTCTACTTCCTCAAATTCCTCGTTCCATTCCAGCAGTCTTCCATCTTTGCCAATTTTAGGTCCTTGCAATTGACTCTGTGCTTTTTGTACGTCTATCAAAAAA
The DNA here is from genome assembly GCF_037132785.1 of Flavicella sp. Classification (GTDB taxonomy): domain Bacteria; phylum Bacteroidota; class Bacteroidia; order Flavobacteriales; family Flavobacteriaceae; genus Flavicella. Next base: position 25,726 of record NZ_JBAHZZ010000101.1, read on the forward strand.
TCATCATCAATTCCTAAAACCTTAGCAGCATCAATATAATTTTGAAACAACTGCCATATTACTTGCTGATCATGTGCAGGTGCCATACATATTTTACTAATACTCCCGTCTGGAGCTATAAATTTATTTTCTGGCGATACCGAAGGACCAGATATCAACTTATCTGTTATAGGGTCGGGGATTAACCAATCCATATAGAACTCTGTTGAACCTTTCAAAATAGGAAACCTCTCTTTTAAAAATTCTTTGTCTAAAGAAAAGTCATAATGTTCCATAATATGAGTTGTCAACCAAGCTCCTCCACCAACATGCATTCCCCAATCTGATTTTTCTCCTGGCGAAGTAAATCCCCATACATTGGTTACAGGATGCACTACCCAACCTTTGGCATTATAATGAATTTTAGCAGTTTTAGCTCCTGGTTTTTGTATGGATTCCATCAAATCAAACAATGGTAAATGCATTTCACCTAAATTAGCTACTTCAGCCAACCAGTAATTCATTTGAACATTTACATCAGTATGGTAATCACCATTCCAAGGAGTTTGAATTTGATTCGCCCAAATTCCCTGCAAATTAGCTGGCATAGTTCCTGGTCTAGATGAAGAGATCAACAAATATCTACCATATTGATACAATAACTCTACTAAATGTAAATCTGATTTTACACTAGACTCCTTAAACAGATTTAATCTAATATCTGTAGGAATGGTATCTAAACTAGATGTTAATTGAAGACTTACTCTATTAAAATATTTTTTATATTCTTTTATGTGCGATTTTAAAATTTGATCATACGATTGTTCTTTTCCTAATTTAATATTCTCAGCTGTAAGAGATTGATAAGGTCTCCCTACATAATTAGGATGATCTAAAATATAATTGGTAGATGCGGTAAGGTAAAGAATGACTTCATCCGCATTTTTTACAATTAAGTTGGAATCTTTATAACTAATTGTTCCATTTTTATTTATGGCAGACAAACGAGTCATGTATTGCAAACCTTTTCCTCCTTTCCCGTTAGAAAGTGTCCCTTGCATTACCAATTGATCTTTTTTAGCTATTGTTTTAAAATTTTCAGGTCTGGTCAAAGTGCTTTTAAAAGATATGCTTCCTGGTTTATCTGCTGTTAATTTTACCACCATCAACTGATCTGGATGACTAATAAATAATTCTCTTTTGTAGTTGACACCTTCCTGAGTATAACTAACTCTTACTACAGCATTTTCCATATCCAATTCGCGATGGTAATTTTGATAAGTACTTTCTTTTTCAAAATCTAACCACAAATCCCCTAAAGTTTGATAACATCCAAAGGGTGCATTTGCTCCTTTACCGTGTCCTGTACCAACTCCTTTGCATACTTGAGTTAGTCGAGTTAAGGCTGTAGCCTCTTTATATTTCCCTTCAAAAAGTAATTTTCTAATTTTAGCTTGTGCTTCTAAGGCCACTGGGTTATCATTATCATCTGGGCTTCCAGACCACATAGTTTCTTCATTTAACTGAATGCGTTCTATGTTTACATCTCCATAAACCATTGCTCCTAAAGCTCCATTTCCGATTGGTAAGGCCTCTAACCATTCCGGATCATTTCTCTTCACATATTTCGAAGTTTTTACTGAGCTTACCTTAGCGGGTTGATTATACCAAAGTTTTAAATTTGAAATCTCTTTATTTGTAATAGATTCACAAGACCCCAACAACAATGTCACCATTGCAATTAAAGTAAAACTCCAAAATATTGTTTTTCCTACATTCCTTTTTTTTGTGTTAACTTCTAGTTGATGTCCTTGCATTCTCTTTTTTATTTTGTGTTGCTTACTACTTTAATTAGATTTTTTTGATTCGTAAACAAACCGTTATTTAAATTTCCATCACATGCCTCCAATAACTTTTTTTTAAATATTTTTAGTTTTTTTGGGTACTTTTTAGACAAATCATGTTCTTCACGGTAATCCTCTGGCAAATAATAAAGTTCGAACACATTTTTAGGTAGATGAGTTCTTAATTTCCAACCCTCTTTTGTAATAATCGTAGGTCCCGTAAAAGAAGAATAAACCACATAATCATGCTCCTCAACAGCACCTTTCCCTATCAATTCGTCATAAAAAGACAGACCATCCGTTTTTAGTTTTCCTTGATAACCGGTAATTTCTGCCAACGTTGCCAAGAAGTCATAATTGGCTACTAACAAATCACTTTTTTTTCCTTTTGGAATCTTTTGTGGCCATCTTACAATTAAAGGCACTTGTATTCCTCCCTCAAGATTGCTCCTTTTTAATCCAGCTCTTCCAGCATTTCCATCAAAAACATCACCTCCTATATCACTATAAAACTTAAATTTCACATCATCAAAACGCTTTCCTGTTTCTATATTTCTGTAAGGTTTGTAAACACGATCTTTTTGTGTATAATAAATTTCATGTCCATTGTCCGATGTGAAAATGACCATCGTATTTTCATCAATACCCAAGCTTTTAATATGCTCCATTATTTGGCCAACATTATCGTCTAGCATTTTTACCATAGATGCATATTCTTTTTCTATTTGTGTTAATTTATCATTGTTGACAAAATCTGGATGCACTGCAGGTACAGAAACAGGACCATGGGGCAATTGTGTTGGAAAATAAAGAAAAAAGGGCTTGCTTTTATTTTTACTTATAAATTGCAGAACGTTATCCATAAACAAGTGTTGAGAATATACTTCTTTCCCCTCCATATTCCAACGTTCTTTAAATTTTTTCGGGGTTTCGTTTTCTTTTGATTTAGCACAATCTGCAAACGTATTTCCCTCAATTTTTTCCAATTCCCCATTTCTAAACAAAAAAGGAGGATAAAAACCATGAGCCCTTACATGATCTAAATATCCATAATACTCATCCCATCCATGTCTAACCATCTGTAAATGAGTAGTGGAAAACCCCCACTCTAATTTTCCGAATTGAGCTGTTGCATAACCCACTTTTTGTGCAACTTCTCCTAAAAATACTGCATCATTGGGTGCTGGTGCTAAAATTTTATTGATTTTATCTTGAATTTGTTGTGGTGTGTAAATTCCGCTACTTATTTTTTTGTAAATACCTCCTTGAGTTATTTGAAAATTGTCTGGACGGCAATCGAGTAAACCCGATATTAAAGAAGCTCTTGATGGTGAACACACCATACCTGCATAAGCATTATTAAAAGATATTCCTTCTTTAGCAAGATTATCAATATTTGGCGTACTGATTATTTTTTGTCCATAATGACTAAGTAGCCCCTTTCCTAAATCATCCGCATAGATCAAAATAATATTTGGTTTCTTATTTACTTTTGTACTCTGACCGTATGCCATATTCGTGAATAATAATAATAATAATAATAGAATAGAAAGGATTGCTATGTTATGGCGTTTAAGTTTCATTATTGTTTTTGAAATATTATTTTTAATTTTCTATCAACCTTTATGTAGGTTGCTTCACTGGATTCAGTAATTATTTTATCCTGACTTATAACTTTGGCGTAAGTTTGTTTTTCTGATTTTATGAACCTTGTTTCAAAGGTTTTTTATCCCCTTCTATATCGGGTTCTGCATACTGTGATCAATCTCTTTTAACCAAGCTAACAACTCCTTTTACATTGCAAGAATCAATGATTTATTTTCATCAAATCGATTGTTTTCTTTACTAAAATTCATCCACTATTAAATAGAATATAAAGTTTGACTCCCCTAAAATAGCTCCTTATTTTCACAAGAAATTAAGAATATTGCTATATCCTAATTTACTCATAAAATATAAATTTTATTCAGGTCTAATACACATACAATGACAATTACCAAACAAATGAATCTGGATAAATTATATGAAAACACTTTGCCCTCATTACCTTACTTTATTTTTATTTTATCAATTTTACTTTAATACAAACACCTCCTCCTGGAGCCAATTTTATTTTCAATGTTTCTTCTGCATTTACGTATTTTACTTCTTTGATATATTCTTCTCGATTCATTTCCCAACTAGTATTTTTACCATCAGAAAAAATAGTTGCTTTATATTTTCCTTTATTTAGGAATTGAAGTGGTATTTCAAGAGTAGCCCCAACTTGGTTAGAAACTCCACCTATCCACCAATTATTTGCCTTCTTTCTAGCAATCACATAAGATTTTCCTATTTCTCCTACAAGCACGATGGTTTCATCATAACTTAGGGGCAAATCCTTTATGAATTCAAATAAATCTGTTTTTCTCTGATAAGCTTCTGGGATATCAGGCAAACACAGTAAAGGAGAGAAATAAGTGATACACATTGCGCTTTGAGCTACAACAGTAGACCTTAACGTGTCCCTTACATATATTCGCTCCACCATTTTGTTTATGTCGAAAAACCCTGGAGTAACATCAATAGGACCAGAAATATTATTTAAAAATGGAGTAATAGTATGATCTACAGGAGATGCAATATACCGCCCGTCCACCAGAGAATGATTATACTCTCGTGTTAGGAAATGAGGCCATGTACGTTCAATACCAGAAGGGATAACAGATTCATGACAATTAAACATCAACTCATACTCAGCACATTTTTCCAAGACCTGTTGTAAAAACTCAACTCCCCACTGATTTTGTTCACGTAAAAAGCCCAATTTTACACCAACCACTCCCCATTTCTTGTAGGTGGAGAGCAGAACATCAATATCATATTCTTCAAAAGCTATTCGATTTACATATAACCAAATTCCAATATCCTTTTCCTTGGCTCTTCTCATAAAATTCAGCAGGTTAATTTCTGAAATTGCTGTTAATGGATTTGAAGTTCTGTCATTTTCAACACCATACCATCCTGCATCAACCATAAAATATGGCAAGCCAAGTTCAGCTGTTTTATCAATAAAACGTATCAGACTTTCCGTATTCAATTTATATTCAAAACCATCTTCAATTGCACCACGTGCACGCCAGTCCCAAGTACAAGCACCTGGCTTAATCCACGTAGTGTTTTTTATTTTTGAAGGTGAATTCAAATTTTGAATAATATACTTGTGCTCTACAAAATAAGCAGGTGAGTCGGCTGCCATAACCACACGCCATGGCGTAGAAAAATGAGGATTTAAATTAACTTTACCAACAAGGTCGGCACATAGCACTCCCTTTGAATTTGCCGAAAGATGAAGGCTTCCGTAATTGTACAATTCGGCTTCTGTAATTAAAACATATTTTCCGTTTTCCGACTGCGAAAATAGTGGTAAGCTGGCATTTTCTATTTCAAATACGGGAACATCCTTTTTATACCTTTTCCCCCAAGGGTGATTCAACATCCAACATTTAGAATTGGTGGGAATATTGAATTCCGTAAGTTCTTTTTTTAAGGTAGGTGCAGCTATTCCAGTGGTTACAATTTCATATTTAAAGGCTAAACCTTCGTTGTACATCCGAAATACTAAAGAAATGAAAGATTTTGATTTTCCGTCCTTAAGCCTAACTACCATAGAATTATAGTTGTCAGGATAGGTTTTTTGTGTCCCCCATAATGGGTTCCAACTAGAACGAAGCGAATCTTTTTTCACTTCTACTACCAACAATCCTTCCCAACTCTTTTCATTTAATTCTATCCCTAACAATGACTTTTGAACCATTGCTATCCCTTTTATTTTGAACGAATAGGAAATGGAATCGTTTTCTAATTGTACAACAATCTGTCCAATTTTATTAGGTGAAAACAAATTGTATTTCTGTGCATAAACATCTTTAACTGAACTAGGCAATATTGCCAACGCAAGCATGAATAAATAGGTGATTTTTATATTTTTTAACATCATAATTTTATTGGTCTAATCCACATACAATGTCCTCCACCAGCAACCATTTTAGCCTTTATTATATCTCCTTTTTTTACAATTGCTGTTCGCACTTGGTAAGCTTCAGGGTTCGTTTTACTATCTGTCGCTTCGGTATCTTCATAATAAGTAATACTGTAATTTTGATTTTCTTTAAGAAAGTCTAATGAAATATCAAGTGTACCTCCATCATTGTGCACCGAACCAATAAACCATTCTTCTCCATGTCTTCTTGCGGTACTTATATATGCATCCATTTTTGCGTGCAATATTTTGGTTTCATCCCATTTCCCAACAGGCATTTGTTTGATAAACTCAAATAAATCTTGTTTGGCTGCATAGGCTTCTGGAGCATCTGGAATACAAACCAAACCACTAAAGATAATTAAAGTACGCGCTGCCTCAGCGGTAACTGTAGTAATTAAAGAATTTAGCTTTTTAGGTCCTTTTTCTCGTTTTCCTGCGTTGACTCCTGTTATATCAAAAATACCATTATTCATGTCCAGAGGCCCTTGAATAGCGTTGATAAGTGCCATTCTTATAAAGGTTTTGGGCGTAAATGCCCGCCTGGAATCTTGTTGTGCATGACAAAATTCTTTAGTAATGGCATTGGGGTAAGTTCTACTTATTCCTGTCATTGGAACCGGACCATCATGAAAATCGATTAACAAATTATTTTCTGCACTCAAACGAATGGCTTCTCTTGTAAAAGGGACTTTTGCCCCCATAAAACCATATTTAATACCTTTCATCCCTAGTGATTTATAATAAGGAAACAATGCTTCATCTCCGTAGTTCCCTTGTCTTCTGTCATAATATAGCAATAATGAAACTCCATTTTCTTGTGCATACTTTGTTACTTTCTCTAAATCTAATTTTTTTGACATTTCTATATGTCCCGGTTTTACATCAGTATACCAAGCATCGTCAATTAGAAAATACTCAATATTGTTTTCTGAAGCAAAATCTATAAAACGGAAATAACTTTCGTTATCAATACTATAAGTAAATCCATCTTCTGCTTGGTATCCATGCACCCTCCAATCCCATAAAGTTTTACCTGGCTTAATCCACGATGGGTTTTCAATCTGGTTTGGTGCTGCTACATTTAAAGGCACTGTATTAGTTAACAAATCACCAATATTATCTTCTAAAAGAATAATACGCCATGGTGTTACTAAATTTTTTTCTTCTGAAAGGAATTTATTTTTTGAAACTAATTTATTGCTGTGCTTATAAAAATTAAACTCTATAACATTAAACCCTGGTGCACTTACTAAATCTGATTCTAAAAAAGATAAAAAATTATTTGAATCGTACTCAACTAGTAAAGGCATCTTTAAGTGATTTTTTTTAGAATCCAGTGTCCTCAAGTCTCCCATAGCTAAAGGCCCCACAGGCTGACCTTCACCAGCTGGTGAATATAGAAAACTTGTATTTGGCAATCCATATTCGATATAAAATGAAGGATTTGTGTTTTTTTTAACATCTAAAACCGTAAACCGAAAAGCAACACCTTTATTATACGTTCGTATATAAAGTTTTGCTGGTATACCTTCATAATTCAAAGAAACTTCTAACTCATTATAATAATCTTGAATTTCACTAAATTGTCCCCATACAGGATTCCATGTTTTATTGACTTGTTTTGTTTTAGTATCTACTATTTCAACTTTCATTCCTTGGAAAATTGAAATACTTGAATTTAAAACCACCCCTTTTTCATTTTTAATTAGGGTATATTTTAAATGTCCATCTTTGTTATCTAATACTATTTGAACATCTCCGTTTGGTGAACTTCCTTCAATTTCACTTTCTTTTGTACAACTCATTAAAGCAATTATAACAAAAGTTATTACAAATAATTTATTTTTCATATTTATGGGTGTTTATTAGCTAACTAGCTTTGTTTGTTTTTAATATACATATAATTCTTACCATAGAGTCCAGAATAGAAAACACATCCTGATATTTAGGTAATTACATTGTATTCCTTACCTGAATCTTTAGCTTATTCAATCATTTTATTCACATCATAATTTACGATAGCATCTATAGATAATTTTACATATTCTTCCGCTATAATTTTAACGACATGTATACCCTACATAAAAATAACTTAAATTTTAACTTAACCTTTAGCTTTTACAATTGATCAATTGTAATTAACCAATATTTACCATCAATTGCAACATATTGCCCCTCTACACACAATTTTATAATACTACTAGCTTCTTCTGTTAAAATAACACTATCTGAGTTAGTCATTTAGTTTCTGTATTTTAGTGTCCTTAAATATAACAGATATGGATGTTTTTCAAGGTCAAAATATACTGAGTTTTATAAAATAACTACCAAATGATGAAGCTTGTAAGGCTTATTTAGCCAAAATAAAATGGTCTGAAGGTTTTGTATGTAGTAAATGTTGTGGCACAAAAGGTTGTGAGAAATCAGGCTATAATTATCATTGTTATGGTTGTGATCATGTTGAAAGCGCTACAGCTAACACCTTATTTCATAAAGTAAAATTTGGTTTACAAAAGGCTTTTTGTGTGGTTTTTGAAATGAGTACAACTAGCAAAAGTATTTCTAGTATTCAAATGGGAAAACGATTTAGTATTCGTCAAGGAACTGCTTGGT
>NZ_JBAHZZ010000151.1:0-8997 GCF_037132785.1 Flavicella sp.
GGTCGATTTAATCATAGGTAAAAACCATAATCAAGCTATTCTTACTATAAATGACAGAGCCTCTGGAATGCTTAAAATGAAGAAAATATTTTCTAAACAAGCAATTGTTGTAACCAAAGCTATCAATGAAATATTGGAAGACTGGAAATCATATTTATATACCATTACAGCTGACAATGGAAAGGAGTTTGCAGGACATGAACAGGTAGCCGAAAATTTAGAAATTGATTACTTCTTTGCGCATCCATATCACTCTTGGGAAAGAGGTTCTAATGAAAATTTAAATGGCTTAATTAGGCAATATTTTGCCAAAGGTTCTGACTTTACAAGTATAACAGATCAACGTGTTAAGGAAATAGAAACTAAATTAAATAACAGACCAAGGAAAAGATATAAATATGAAAATCCTATATTTGTTATGGAACAATTATTATTTAACCAAAAAGTTGCATTTGTGACTTGAATTCAGTATATCAACATCGAAGGTTTTACCTTTTTGTTTTGCAAAAAAGAATGAAACTTTGGAAAAATCAGCAAAGATATTATGCAAGATAAATTAAAAATAAACCTTATTCAGTCAAATACTATTTGGAAAGATATTTCTAAAAATATCCAAAATATCCAACAAAAAATCAATCAGATTTCTGAAGAAACTGATTTGATTATTTTACCTGAAATGTTTAGCACCGGTTTTGTGATAGAACCAGAAGAAATCGCAGAAACGATGAATGGAAAGTCCATTAACTGGATGCAACAAATTGCTTGTAAAAAAAACTGCGCTATTACAGGAAGCCTAATCATTAAAGAAAATAATAATTACTATAATAGACTCGTTTTTATTGAACCTTCTGGAAAAATAAAATTTTACGATAAAAAACATTTGTTTTCTCATGTGGGTGAAAGAAATATTTATACTGCAGGTTCAATAAAAAAAATCATTGAATATAAAGGCTGGAGAATTGCCGCTTTTATCTGTTACGATCTCAGATTTCCTGTATGGTCAAGAAATACTGAAAACTACGACATTGCTTTATATGTTGCCAATTGGCCCAAACCAAGAATCAATGCTTGGAATAGCTTGTTAAAAGCTAGAGCTATTGAAAATATTTGCTATACAATTGGGGTAAACAGAGTTGGAACAGATGGAAACAAGATGGAATACATAGGACATTCTCAAATTATCAACCCACAAGGAAATTCAATAAAAAAATCTACCGTTACTACAGAAGATATTATTTCAACAACTTTATACAAAGCTGAAATATTGACAAACAGAACTAATTTTAAATTCTTGGACGACCGAGATAAATTCACTTTTCAAAATTAAACTATGCATAGTATTCAGAATAAAAATATAAAAATAGCGATCAAAAATATTGGTGCCGAACTTTCAAGTATCGTTTCCTTAAAGAACAACAAAGAGTACCTTTGGAGAGGAGACTCTGAGTACTGGGGAGGTCAAGCTCCAATACTATTTCCTTTTGTAGGAAGGTTAAAGGATGATGTTTTTATTGCCAATGGCAAAGAATATTCTCATAAAAAACATGGTTTCTTTAGAAAAAGCAATGCTGTAAAACTCATCGAAAAAACAGATACAAAACTTACGTTTTCAATAACACATTCTAAAGAAACTCTTAAAGTATATCCCTATGAATTTGAATTTAAAACCAGCTATGAATTAATCGGCAACACGGTAAGTATTCGGCACTATATTGAGAATCTTGGAACAGGATGTATGTATTTTTCATTAGGAGAACATCCAGCCTTTAACTGCTCTTTAAACGAGTTAAATAAAAGTTACGAGGATTGTTCGCTTATTTTTGAAAAAACAGAAAATGATGTAACTTGGAATATTAACAAAGAAGGTTTATTAGATAACACTACTACAGAAATACTTAATAACACCAATGTCATTCATTTAAATCAAAAAAGTTTTGAGAAAGATGCTTTGGTATTTAAAAAATTAAAATCCAACAAAATAACACTTGCCAATAAACAAGAAGGGATATTAATAACAGTGACGTTTAAAGATTTTCCCTATTTAGGAATTTGGTCTAAACCAAACGCACCTTTTGTTTGTATTGAGCCTTGGTTAGGAATTGCAGATTCGCAAGACTCATCACAGGAAATTAAAAAAAAAGAAGCTATTATTAATTTAGCATCTAAAGAAAGTTTCTCAGCTACTTATAGTATTGAAATACATGACTAAAAAAACCCTAATCAATTAAATTGATTGGGGTTTTTACTGTTTTAAAATCCTTATTATTTCAAAACTAAAGGATTCATCCATTTAAATTTATATTCTGTATCAGGAACTACAATTCTTTGTGCGATTCTTGACATTCTTTCAGGCAAACGCATTAAATAATTTCTTGCTTTATCTGCCTCTGGTGTCAATCCAGTAAACTTGTCAATTTCCCAAGCTTTATTTAACTTTGCTAAAATATCGATATAGTCAAAAGCTGAATAGACTCCTGATCTTTGTGCCACATCTGAAAACCGATCAAACAAAGAAGCTTTCTTCTCAAAGGAGTGTCTCAAATACATTGCAGGCATTTCAATTTTATGTTTCATCATATCACAAAAAGCAATCATCATTTCACTAGGATCTACAGCGAAAATTTGTCGAATAAATTCTACGTAAGCCAAATGATGTCTCATCTCATCACCTGCAATAATTTTTGACATTTTTGCCAAACCTTTCATCCCAGCTTTACGTGCAATTTTCGCAACATTATTATGTGACACATATGTTGCCAATTCCTGAAAACTAGTATAAACAAAAGTTTTATAAGGATCTCTAGCAGTACCAATATCAAAACCATCAGCAACCAAGTGCTGAGTGGTAATTTCAACTTCCCGCATATTTACACGCCCGGATAAAAAGATATATTTATTCAAAACATCACCGTGGCGGTTTTCTTCGGCTGTCCAACGACGGATCCAACTAGACCAACCTTTTTGCTCGCCATGTTGATCGACTCCATCTAAATCTAACAACCACGATTCATAAGTAGGCAAAGCCTCCTCAGTAATCATATCTCCAACTAAAGAAACCCAAAAATCATCGTCCAACTCTTTTGACAACTCCCTAATTTCCTTTACTTCATCAATAAAAGTATCAGATTGAGGATTTGGTAAAAAATCTGTAGGTTGCCATATTTCTTCAGGAGGTATCAAAAACTTACCAAAGGAAGTTTCAATATCTTTTTCCAAAGTTAACATGACCTCTTTACGTACGTTATGTATTGACATAAGTTTATTAAATTAAGCGTTTCACCTACAAAGTTACAGCGTTTTTAATGATTCCCTCTACTTTTCGGAATAAATCATTGAATCCCATAGAATTCACTGCAATTGGTTCATGTGCCTCCAAGCTCATATGAACTCCAATCTCTAGAGGAAAAGATCCATTTGCTACCAATTTCCATGAATTATTTATAGTCACAGGAACTATATATGCCGAAGGAGCGTACTTTGCAAGAATCTTTAATCCGTTTTTTGAAAATTCTTTTGGTCTACCGTCTTTACTTCTTGTTCCTTCAGGGAAAATAACACCTGACCAATTATTTTTTTCTAGTTCTTTTGCAAAGCCTGCCAAAGCAGTTAATGACTGTTTGCGATCTTTTCTATCGATTAAAACTGATCCACCATTTCTCAAATTGAAAGAAACACTCGGTATATTTGAGCCCAATTCTTTTTTGGACACAAATTTTGGATGAAACGTTCTAAAAAACCATGAAATTGAAGGGATTTCGTGAGAACTCTGATGATTGGAAACAATAATCAAAGGCACCCCTTTTGGGATTTCCTTTTGACAGGAAAATTCTATTTTAGTTCCTAAAATATAAAGTGTCCATATCAAAAAATAATTCATCCAATCTACCGAATTCTTATGAGATTCATACCCAAACACGTTAAAACAAATCCACTGTATAGGGTGAAAAACACAAATTATAACTCCAAAAAAAAAGTAATGTAAAACCGACAAAGGGTAAGCAAGTAATTTTTTCATTCGAATTCAATTTTTATAGAATTGACTTAGAACCACTGAGACCAGGGAATTCTACTTAGAATCAACAATAAGGCGATTCCGTAATAGATTGCAAAGGTCTTAAATTTTGCTGAATCCTCCGTTTTCTTTTTATGTTTAGACCAACCAACTGTTATCAAAACGATTGCCAATACCATAATTATAGGATGCTCAACTAAAATCAATCTTGTTTGAGCATTTTTCATTATTTCACCCATACCTATAACTTTCATCGATTTATAAACAGGAGACATAAAATACCAACCTAAACCGATTAACAATTGAATATGGGCAAATATTAAGGTAAACAAGCCCAAACGCAGGTCTTTGACTTTAAATTGTTTTTTTGTAGTCAAACCAATAATCGCATTTACAACAGTTACAATTAAAACAACTAACACTAAATATGCCCAATAAGAATGTACTTCTTTCATAATAATAATTATATAAATTTTAAACATTGCAAATGTAGTCAATTAGATTAAAGCTACGAAAAAGTAAACTCTCCTAAAATTTTAGAGTTTTCACTTAACATTAACTAAAAATTTAAACATTCTATAGCCATTTGGGTACCGTGAAAACTCATAATACCAAATGAATTTCAGCTAGGTTGATAATAAATTTGAATTATTTTTTTTAGATGAAATAAAAAATAGAAGCATAGCCAGTTACGGTTGTATTTTATATTGAAATACAAAGGAAATAGAAACTAATTTAATCAATCATTTTGATGTTTATTTGGTATTACTTTACGTTTCTTTAAAAAAAGTCCTGTGGAGTTAAGATAATTATATTTTTTATCAGAAAAAAATTAGGAGCAATACGATGTGTTCTTTGATTCAGGAATAGATATTGTTGGTCGATATTTTTAGTAAAAACACTAAAAAAACTTAATTTTAGTAAAGCTTATAAAGCTTTAAATTTAAAGAAATCTTAAAAAACAGCATGTCTGTTTTCATATTTTTAAATCAGCCCAATTATTAACTCTTTATTAAGAAAAATGATTTACAATTACAAAAATTTAAAAAAACTATTATTAGAGTGTTTACTTTGTTCTTTAATAGTATTTGTTTCATGTGCAAAAAATGAAATTAAAATAAGGGAAGTTGCAATAATTCCTTTACCAGCAAAACTATCTAAAGGCGAAGGTTGTTTTGTTATTACTAAAAAAACTACTGTTTCTGTAACTAATGAAGAGCAATTAAATATTGCTGCTAACTTTTTCAAAAAGTTTAAAAAAGTATCTGGTTGGATTCCAAAAATAGGTATAGAAAAAGCTAAAGCAAACATTATATTTAGTGTAGATAGCTCTCTTGAAGAAGAAGCTTATGAACTTATAGTAAGTAAGGATAGTATTCACATTAAATCGGGTTCTGGAGCTGGTTTTTTCTATGCGATGAAAAGTCTCGGTCAATTATTACCAGTTTCTTTTTATTCAGAAAAAAAACAATTAAATACAGATTGGGGTATCCCTGTAGTTACTATTAAAGACAAACCGGCCTTTAAATGGCGTGGTTTTATGTTAGATGTTTCTAGACACTTTTTTGATAAAGAAGAAGTTAAAGATGTCATAGATTTTATGGCAGAAGTGAAATTAAATCGTTTTCATTGGCATTTAACAGACGATAATGGTTGGCGAATAGAAATTAAAAAATATCCAAAGCTTACAGAAGTAGGTGCTTGGAGAGTAGACTATAACGCTAAAGACGAAAACACTTCAAATTGGTGGGGAAGACCAGAGCAAAAAGAAGGCGAGAAAGCAACCTATGGAGGTTTTTATACACAAGAAGACATCAAGGAAATTGTTGATTATGCTAAAGAACAGTATATTGAGATTATTCCCGAAATTGACATGCCTGGTCATTCGTTAGCTGCAATCGCTGCTTATCCAGAAATCTCTTGTGCAGAAGGATCTTTTTATGTGGGTACAGGAGGAGTTACAAGAAACAATACCTATTGCCCTGGAAAAGAAATCACTTTCGAATTTGTTGAGGACGTTTTAGGAGAAGTGATGAATTTATTTCCTTTTGAATACATGCATATTGGTGGAGATGAATGTAATAAAGACGCTTGGGAAGTTGATTCAGATTGTCAAAAACGCATGAAAGAGGAAAACCTTGATAATTTACATGAATTACAAAGTTATTTTGTTACAAGAGTAGAAAAAATAGTGAATTCACATAATAAAAACATGATTGGGTGGGATGAAATACTAGAAGGTGGTCTGGCACCAAATGCAACCGTAATGTCTTGGCGTGGTGAAAAAGGTGGTATTGCTTCTGCTAGACAAGGCCATGATGTTATTATGACGCCTTCTAAGTATTGTTATTTAGATTTAAAACAGGGTGATGATGATTTAGAGCCTAATTTAGGCTATTCTTACTCTTTTTTAAAAGACACCTATAACTACAAAATAATATCCGATAGTTTAACAACCGAACAAGGTAAACACGTTTTGGGAATACAAGGTAGCTTATGGACAGAATCTATTACTAATTGGGGACAGCTAACTTATATGACTTTCCCGAGATTGTATGCTGTTGCCGAAAATGGGTGGACAGATTACAAACACAAAGAATGGGGTGGTTTTACAGATCGATTACTAATCCAATTGAAGCGATTAAAAGAAAAAGGTGAGCGTTATGCTACTAGTGCTTATAATGTTAGAATAGATCATATAGGGCATAAGGAAGGAACTATTGATATTTCGCTTAAAACAGAAGTAGATGGACTAGATATTTACTACACTTTAGACGATAGTGAGCCATCCTTAATTTCAATTAAATATGAAAAACCGTTTTCAATTAAAAACACAACTACCATAAAATCAACCTCATTTAAAAACGACGAACAAATAGGTAATATCTCGGAAAAATATTTAGCTATTCATAAAGCAGTAGGTGCTGAAGTAGTTTACCATTCACCTCTTATTAAAAATAAAAAAGCAGCTAATGGTTTGGTAGATTTAAATTATGGTAAATTAAATAGTGGAGATAGAAATTGGAATGTATTTAAAGGTAATTTAGATGTAGATTTAATTTTTAAAGAACCTAAAGAAGTATCATTAGTAGAAATAACAAGTCTTCGGTTTACCAATTCAGGTGTTTATGTTCCAGAATATATAGAAGTTTACGGGTCGAAAGATGGACTTTCGTTTACTAAATTAGGAGAGGTTAAATTATTAGAGGAAAGTCACACTCAGGGGAGAAACAAGGTGGTTTCTGTAATTAGATTTAAGGAGACAACTGTAAAGGCAATAAAAGTAAAAGCAAAAAGAGTTAACCCAATTCCTGCTGGACACCCTAGGGCTGGGGTTGCATCTAAAATTTTGATAGATGAACTTGTTGTTTTTTAAATTACTAACTCACCTTACACACTAATAATTTAGATTTAAGAAAATAATATTCTATATTGTTAGTAACTTTGAGAAGAAAAAACATGGATAGCTTTGTTGATTTATATACGGATTATTTAATAAGTTCAAGTTCTTACACTACAGCTACAGTAATGGCATCCTTACTTTCGATAAAGCATGACAAAATAACAAGAGCTTTGTTAATAGGCGTTTACGACAGTAGATTCTGTAGAAAACGGCAAAACCTTATATTGAAGAATTGACGCAATCAAAAGAAACGGTCATTTTAAGCTTTGATGACTCCATGCAAGAAAAACAATATACAGATGAAAGTGAACTTTTTAGAGAAATGTTACTGTAATGTAGTGATAACACCAATTTAAATTTGTAATACCGTGTTAAAAGCATTAAGATAATGGTGATTTCCAGTTATAGACTTGATAGTTTCAGGACTCATTTTATTTACAGTTTCGTGGAGCCAGTTTGTTAAATTCTTCATCGTTTCGAACCGTTTATTTTTGTATATATTTTTAATATACTGCCAAATTTGTTCACAAGGATTTAACTTAGGGTTATAGGGAGGTATTCTTAAGATAAAAATATTATCCGGTATTTCAATGTTTTAAGTTGAATGAAAACCAGCGTTATCAATGATCACTATTTTAAATTCATTAGGTTTATATTTAGAGAATTCATTTAAATAAGATTCAACTATAGCAGTATTTACGCCGTTAATTTCCCAAACAAAACTATCATCATTTATTGGCGAAAAACTTCCGTATAAATAGGTGTTCTTAAAAGCATGCTGATATTTCACTATGGGTTTTATGCCTTTTGCTGTTAGACATTTTCCTATGTGAGTCATTAACCCAAACCTGCTTTCATCTTGAAAATAGAGATTCACGCTTTTTATAGTGTCTTTTAGGGTTACCCATTTAAATCTCATTAATATTTTGTTATCAAAAAAGATGTTATATTTTTAGAAAAAAGGAAAGACATGAAAATACTAAAAGAATTATCTCGAAAAGAATTTCACTCTAAATTTGGAGAAGAGAGTTTATGCTTATCTTTTTTATCTTGGGTAAAATGGGAAGAAGGTTTTTCTTGTTTTAAATGTAAAAAAGAGTATAATAAACGCTGTAGTAAATGTGGTTATGATAAATCTCCAACAGCGAATACAATTGTTTCATAAAGTTAAGTTCGGTATTGTAGAAGCCTTTGAAATGGCTTATGATATTGCGACGAGTAAGAAAGGAGCAAATAGTATTTGGCTGGCAGAAAGACATGGTGTTAAACAGATGACTGCTTGATTGTTCAGAAGAAAAGTACAAGAAGCAATGAAGCCATAAAAACAATTCAACAAAATTCAGCTTTATACACTAATCCTTCCAGAGTACAGGGCAAACTCACACTTTTTTCAAGTTAATCTTGGATTCAAGGTTGTAACGCAACAAATTGTTAATTTTACAGGTTCAATCAATTACTCAAATATACGCGTTTATTTTGTTTTTTAAAAGGCGGCATTATTGAAATAGAATAACTCTCATTCTTCGAGTTCTTTCCAGTTGAACAAGCCCTAATAATATCATCATTTTTTTTTATGATTTAA
>NZ_JBAHZZ010000186.1:0-10821 GCF_037132785.1 Flavicella sp.
GTAAATCACAAATGCTATCTGCAAAAGTAGGTGTTATTTGTAGTTTCATGGCTTGAATATACATCTTAATAAGTTAACAGACAATGATTTACACCCTAAGTTTGGGTCTTTGTTTTTGTCATGTACCTTGCAACGGTCTTAGATTGGGTTAAAAATGAAATTCTTCACAGCAAACTGACGTTGTATCCCGTGATCTTTTTAATACACATCAAAATTTCCGGAAAAAAACCCAATAAAACGCTGTACTTACAATTATCTGTTGTCTTTATAGTAATACAATTTAATAAATTATAAATAGTTACTGTTATACTTTACTCTTTAAGAATACGATTGTACTTTTTAGTGCTTTTGGCGCTGCTTTTACCAATTGCCAACACATGTATTAAAAGACACATATGTTGGCTTGATATACGTTAATTGCCAACTTAAATTTTTAAATTAGTACCCTGCATTTTGCGTAGTAATTTCATTATTTTGATCCATCTCAACCTGCGGAATTGGCAATAAGCCTTCTAAATGTGTAAGGTCATGTACAGGTGAATCAAATTTGGTAATATTACTTGTTGGTAATAAATCTGAATGATAATGTCTTTTTACTTTAGTTCCGTTTCCAAAAACATCCGCTAATGTACCCCATCTTATCAAATCAAAAATTCTTATTCCTTCCATTGCCAACTCAACTCTGCGTTCGTGTCTAACCAAATCTACCAAATTACCATCTGCTACTGTTTTTTCAGGCATATTAACTGAAGCTCTACTTCGTACTTTATTTACATATATTAAAGCTTCAGCGTCTCCTTGTTCAGCTAAAGCTTCAGCTAGAATTAGATACAGCTCTGACATACGCATAAGTGGTATATCTTGACCAGACCACCTTACATTCGCCAAATGAAACATCGATCTAGTCATTTTTCTTATATTAAAACCCGTTGGAGACCAATTATGGTTATATGTAACCAAATCTCCTGGTTGATATGTTACCGTTTCCGATATTTCATTACCTAAAGCGTCAAATGTATTATAGGTATACACAAAATCTTCAGACCCATTGTAAACACCATAATTATCTCCATGAGCGTACATGGTAAATTCTCTTCTAGGATCTGTAGGTTCAAACGCATTATATAAATCTAACTGTGGTAGACCATATCCCCAACCGTCACCAGGCTCTATAGTTCTTAGTTTTGTAGGAATGTCTCTAATTAAACGCTGAACAGTCATGTTTTGTCCATAGGTATCGTCATTAGTTGCAAATGGAAGATAGAACAGTAATTCTTTATTTTGTTCTTCTTCCCAAATAGATAAATAATCATCAACCAATCCAAACCCTGCACCTTCAGCCGAAACGACTCCAGATCTTGCAGCAGTTATAGCCTTCTCGTTTTCTCCAAGCCAAAGGTATACTTTAGCTAAATATCCATATGCTGCAGCTGCTGTAGGCACACCATCTTCTATTGGAGAAGCCAATAGATTTTGACCTGCAAATTCTAAGTCAGCTACAACTTGAACTAAAATATCAGCCCTTGAAGACCTTGGTTTAGATTCTATACTCGCTATTAAATGAAGTGGTACATCTCCATACAAAGAGGTAAGAAAAATATATGACCATGCTCTAATAAATCTTGCTTCGGCAATATAAGGCAATTGTTTCTCAGTAGTAAATTGAGGGTCTGAAGATGTAGGGATTCTTTCAATAGCAAAATTTGCAGCATTAATAGATCGATAACACTCTTGCCAATAATTATTAATATTTTCATTAGTAGGGGTAACATCCCAGTTTCCTAAAGCTATTGAGTGCGCCCTAGCTGGACGCCAATAACTGTCGTCTGTCATAGCATCTAAGCAAAGTACTAAATCTCTTCGAAACATATGTGCACTAACAGTCAATGGTCTGAAAGCAGCATTAACAGCCGCTCTAGCAGAAGTTGCATCAACAAAAAAGTTTTCTGGATTCGGTTTATCTAAAGGGATGCGGTTTAGAAATTCATCTTCATTATTACATCCCACTAAAACAAAAAGTAGAATGCCAAATATCGCAAGGATACTTTTATTGATGTTTTTAATTAATTTTTTCATAATTGATATATTATTGATACTGTTAATTACAATGATACCTTTAAACCTAAATTAAATGTTGTTGGGCTTGGAATTCCCGACAATGCATTCACGCTATTTGGTCCACCAGCGGTAGTATCAACTTCAGGGCCACCATATTTAGTAAACGTATATAAGTTGTTTACGCTGGAATACAAACTTAAATTACTTATATCAAATCTATTAAGTAGAGATCCTGAAACATTGTATGATAAGTTTATGTTATTAATCCGCAAATAAGAAGCGTCTTCTAACCAAAAATCTGAAACTTCTAAATTTGCTCCACTACCATCTTTAGTAAGCCTTGGCCAAGTTCCATTTGGATTATTAATTGGGTGATATCTTCTATAAATTCGAGCATCTTCGTTTCTAGCCCATGAGGACATAAGTACCATTAAATCATTAGAGTTTCGGCTTCCAATATAAATATCTCTACCCTGAACACCTTGTAACTGAACCTGTAAACCCCAGTTTTTATAATTTAATGTTCCTGTCATGCCATATATGAATTTTGGAAACCTAGAGCCTATAATTGTTCGATCTGCAGCATTTATTATACCATCTGGAATGCCATTTGGTTTTCCATCATCGTCGAACCCGCTAATATCAACTATATTGATGTCACCTATAGCTTTCGATCCAAAAGAACCTCCCTGATACTTGGCTAGTTGACTTTCATCAGTAATCAAACCATTTGTTTTATAACCAAAAAAGGAGTTCACGGGTTCTCCTACTTTAAGACCAGAAGATAAAAATTCTTCATCACGACCACCTAGATCTGTTACTTCGTTCTTTACACTAGAAAAATTAAAATTAACATCATAAGACCAATCTTTAGAATGATTGTTTCTAATCCCTAATTGTAATTCTATCCCTGTATTTCTTACCTCCCCCGCATTAATTATTGGACTTGAAAAATATCCGTTAGAAAGCGGAATAGGCTGCGTGAATAACTGATCTGAAGTGCTTTCAATAAAATAATCAACAGACGTATAGATCTTACCGTTTACCATCGTAGCATCAAAACCAAAATTACATTTCTGAGACGTCTCCCATGTAATATCAGTATTAACGGCAGATGTTTGCGTATATCCAGGCGTTACTACATCATTAAGTACTCTTCCCTGAAAACTTAAGCTTGAAATAGTGGCATACTCACTAAGACTTAATACATTACCCAGAATTCCCATACTAGCTCTAAGTTTTAAATTATTAAAAAAACCTTCTTTATTAAAAAAGTCTTCTTCACTTATTTTCCATCCAATTGATCCAGAAGGGAATACACCATATCTGTTTTCTTCGGTCAATCGAGATGTACCATCACGTCTAATAGTAGCATTAAAATAATATTTATTCTTATAATTATAGGTCGCCCTGCTAAATATTGAGGCAAAACTCCAATCCCTGAAATTATTACTATTTTGCATAGTTTCTGGGTCACCAGCATCTAGATATCTAATATCGTCATTAGGAGTACCTTGAATACTTGCATACAACAATTCTCGTTCGTTTTCTTCACGTGAATAACCTAATAATACAGTAATATTATGGTCTTCATTAATTGAAGTCTTGTAATTCAGTAAAAAATCTACAATCCCATGTGTACTTTGAATATTCTGCTTCTGAACTAAATTAATTGTTGATCCTTCCCAACTATATCTTGCAGGATCTGGCACACCAGAGTTAAAAAGTGTACTATAACTATTCACATAATCAATACTACCTCTTGCCGTGAACTCTAAACCTTCTAATAGATTTAAAGTAACGTACAAACTACCCTGTAATCCTTTAATTAAATTATCGTTTTGATAATTTTCAGACTGCCAAACAGGATTTTTATGTATGTGCTCTAATGCTTGATTTCTAATTATACCCCAAGACCCATCTTCTTCATAAACTCTAGTGAGTGGCGATTTACGCATTGCAAGATTATAGGAAGTACCATCACCTTCTGTTTTGGAAGAATAAAGTAATATAGAATTTCCCCATTTCAACCAGTCGTTAATCTTATGGTCAGAATTTAATGTTAAGTTGAACTTTTCATATGCAGTTTTAATGACCATCCCTTCTTGAGTAAAATAATTACCTGAAACAAAATAATTGGAATCCTCATTTCCGCCAGAAACAGATAAATCATAATTTTGAATGATTCCTGTTTGAAGCATTGCATCTTTCCAATCGGTATCTACACCACTATATTGGTCAAGATCAGCTTGTGTCCAGTTAGACTCAAGACCAATATTTTCATGGCTTTCTGTCCAAAGCTCGACAAATTGATCAGCATTTAGGAGGTCTAATTTTAAATTACTTTCAGTTTGTATACCTACATACGTATTAAAAGTGATTTGAGAAGCTCCACTACCTTTTCCTCTTTTTAAAGAGACTAAAATAACCCCGTTAGCCGCCCTTGCTCCATATATGGCAGCCGCCGAAGCGTCTTTCAAGACAGAAATTGACTCTATGGTATTAGGATTAAGGTTATTGATATTAGTTTTTATAACACCATCCACAACATAAATAGGTGAACTAGAGCCGTTTATAGATCCTACTCCTCTTATTAATACATTACTACCCGAACCAGGAACACCTGAGCTACTAGTAATACTAAGTCCAGTTGCCCTACCTTGAAGTATTTGTAAAGGGGAACTAGATGCTATCTTATCAAAATTTTTTGTAGAAACAGTCGATATTGAACCTGTTAAATCACCCTTTCGAGCGGTACCATAGCCTACAATAACAACCTCGTCAAGATTTTCTAGATCATCTTTTAAGGTAATATTAATTACTGATCTGCCTGTTACACTAACTTCTTGAGTTACAAAACCGATATAACTAATTATTAGAAGAGCATTGCTGTCTGTATTTATAGTGTAATTTCCGTCAAAATCTGTTGAAGTACCATTAATAGTGCCTTTAACCAAAATGGAAACTCCGGGAAGTTCTGATCCACTTTGACCACTTACTTTTCCCGTAATTTTATTTTGCTGGGAAAAAAGATTAAGAGTGCTAAAAACAAATACGATTAATGTGATTATGTTGTTTTTTATTATCTTCATGGTTTAAAATTTAATTAAGTTTGGTTTGTTTGCTAAATAATGACCGTGTCATTATTGGAATTAATACTTAGTTTTTTTCTTCATATATTTTTTAATTTTAATTAAATTCTTTCTACGTAATAATGATTCTATATAATAATAATCCGCATATACTAGTGGCACATCTACTTCACTATTTCCAGGTTTTGAACCCGTGCTGTGTTTAAGTAGAAATCCATTATTGCTCCCTCCTTCTGAAAGGAATTTTGGTATTGATAAGGTTTTTATTATATGATTAGCTGTCTCTAAATATTCAGCTCCTTTATCTGAAAACGTGCTTAATTCATAAAGGGCAGATGCCACAATTGCTCCTGCAGATGCATCAAAAGGCACATTTGGAATTTTTGGATCATTAAAATCCCAAAACGGTATTTTGTGATCTGGAAGATTGGGATGGTTTAAAATGTAAGTCGCTATTTTTTCGGCATGTTCTAGATATTTGTCATCACCAGTTTCTCTATATACCATTGTATATCCATATAAAGCCCACGCTTGACCTCTACTCCATGCACTTTCATCAGAATAGCCTTGATATGTTTGTTTTTTTGGACTTCGCCAGTCTCTGGGTTTATAATCAACAACGTGAAACGACGAGTAATCCGCTCTAAAGTGATTTTTAAGAGTGGTTTTTGCATGGATTATAGCTATGTTTTTATACGATACATTTCCCGTTTCTTTAGCTGCCCAAAACAGCAGTTCGAGATTCATCATATTGTCTATAATTACCGGAAAACCCCATACCTTTGAATTAAAATCCCAAGACCGAATACATCCCACATTTGGATTAAAACGAGTAGCCAAAGTTTTAGCCGATTGAATTAAAACATCTCTAAATTTTGGGTTTTTCGTAGCAAAGTAAGCCCTGCCAAAACTACTGTACATTTTGAAACCCATGTCGTGAGTTTTGCCGTTCCATTTTTCTTGTTCAATAGGCAATGTAAATTTTAATGCATTTTCCTTCCAAAATTCGTTTTTGGTAAGTTCGTACATCATCCATAATTCTCCAGGATAAAATCCACTTGTCCAATCTGATGCAGGAACCATTTTAACGGCACTCATTTCTGCTGTTCGTGGAGATACTAGCTTATCAGTTTTGGAATCATTATATAGTATTATAGACCCCTTTAGTTGCGCTCCAATTTTTTTTATCAATTTAGTATCGGCATATGTCGAGTTCTCTTTTAAACATCCCGACATTGCGATTAAAGCAATAAAGAGCGATAATTTTCTCATATTATTTTATAATTTTCTTGTTTTACATAAATTCTATAAAATGTCTTGAAAATAAAATTACTTAGATTGCGACAATAGAACTATGAGTAATGTTGTAATTTTATGCAGTTAAGTTGCACCAAGACCTTTTTTATTAATTCATGCAACATATTTTATAGGATGTTAAGAATATCGAAATTATATTTGAATTTTTAAATTAAACCAAGTTGTCTCTAAAATCAATAATCTTTAGTCTCTTCATATTTACTATTCATTTACAAGCTCAAATTGATGGTTTTCCAATTAGGAAGATCTCCCCAGATGGTGGTTATGGTTTTAGAGCCATCAATACAATTAGACAAGATTTATCTGGCTATATGTGGTTTGGATCTGATCACGGTTTAATAAAATATGATTCAAAAAACGAAACTTTTTTTGTTGCTAACCCAACAGATTCTCTTGCTTTACCTAGTAATATTATTTTAGATATTGCTGTGGACAAGAACAACTTTGTTTGGGTTATATCCGGAAGTGGCGTATGTCTTTTTGACAGAACAATTCAAAAGTTCCATAAAATTGAAATGACGTATGAAGATGGTACAACTGTAGAATCAACAATTAATAATATCATCGTAGATGAAAACAATAACTTATGGTTTTCTAATACTAACTATTTGGGGATATACAATAGAAAAACAAATCGTTTAATACGCATTAATAAAGACCAGCCCATCCATATTACTGTTTTATATATTAATCATAAGAATAGACTGTGGTTTGGAGACGAAAAGGGGAATATTTATACGGTTACTTCTAATAATAAATCCTATGAAAAAATAATAATAGGAAATGGTATTTCTGCACATACTATTTCTATTCATCAAAACAAGTTATTTGTATCTTATAAAAATCATGGTCTTAGACAATATAATTTAAAAGGAGAACTAATAAAGCATTTTAAATTAGATGCCTCTGAGAATAATATTGAACAAATTAATATTCGATCATTATTAAAAGACACATACGGACGCTTATGGATTGGCGCTTATGAAGGCTTATATCTCTATAAAAAAGGAAAAATCAACAAATTAAATTCTGAATATAACAATGGCCATTTAAACAATTCTATTCATGAATTATTTGAGGACAATCAAGGAGGAGTATGGGTAGGAACCTGGTCCGGAGGAGTTTCCTATATTCATCCTTCAGATAATAAATTCGAAAATTTTAAATCTAATAAGGCTCCTTTTTCATTGACCAATAATATTGTAAGTTCTTTTTCTCAGATTGACAATCAAAAAATACTTGTAGGAACCGAAGAAGGGGGGCTAAATATTTTTAATAAAAAGACCAAAAAATTCAATTCATTACATATTAAGGATGGAGTACACCATATTAAATCAACACTTGTAGACCGATTCGGTAATATATGGATAGGAACATATGGCAATGGCCTTTGGCATAAGTCACCCAAAAACAAAACCTTTAAACAAATTTCTAACGGGAATAATGATGGGAGTCACATTTCAAAAAGTGATGTCTATTCCTTGTGCGAGATTGATTCGGGAATCTTGATCGGCACTTATGGAGGCGGTATAAATTTTTACGATTTTAAAACAAAACAAATACATTTTATTAACACATCAAAAAGTAAAAACAAGGGATCCGTAGGTCGATTTGTGCGATGTCTTTATTCTGATTCTTCTAATAATATTTGGGTTGGAACTAATTCTGGAATTTATAATGTGAACTTAAAAGAGCGAAAACTCGAGAAATATCATCCAACTTCTGGAGAGGTCTCTGCTTTGGCTAATATTACAGTCTATTCTATAACAGAACTTTCAAATAACATATTGTGGTTTGGATTAATGGATGGAGGAGTAATTACCTTAAATCAAAAGACAGAACAGCTTAGACATCTAGAAATGAATGGTCTACTTAAAGGAGAAAATGTATGCGGTATTATTCAGGATACCAATAACAATGTTTGGATTAGCTCAAGTAATGGACTTATTCAGTATGACCCCAATACTCATTTATTCAGACATTTTATTACAAAAGATGGTATTCAGGGAAATATATTTAACCCTCAAGCCATTTTTGAAGACAATGAAGGTTTTCTTTATTTTGGAGGAACAAGTGGCTTTACCATAATAAACCCACAAGAAATTCGTCTAAACACAAGAAAACCGAAAACCTTGATAAATAAAATTATAGTAAATAATCAAAACACAAAATACCCCGTTCTACAGTCTAATAATAATTATAATGAGATTCAATTAAATCCCTTTGAAACAACTATTCGTGTAGGGTTTTCCTCCGATAATTATCTTTTATCTAAAAAAAACCTTTTCAAATATCGATTGGTAAATTACTATGATGAATGGGTTGATGCAGGAAACGATGGTTCTGTAATGTTTGCAAATTTACCAAACAAAGACTTTATATTAGAAATTAAAGCTTGTAATAATGATGGTATTTGGAATGAGACTCCTACTATACTTCCTATAAGTATAAAGAAATATTGGTACAAAACAAGTCTCGCCTATCTTTTGTGTTTTATTTTTATTATTGGAATTTCTATAGTTTTGATCCGATTTGTAATGGAAAGGTCTAAATTAAAAAAAATGTTGCTCATTGCAAACATTCAAAAAAACTTTGAAGAACAAAATTATGAAATGAAATTGAAATTTTTTACCAATATATCCCATGAACTCAGAACACCACTAACCTTAATAACATTACCTCTTTCTAAATTAATAAGTTCCGGTGGCTTAACTCTAAGGCAACAAGAGCTCGTGGATGTTATTAAAATGAATTCCGATCGTTTACTACAATTAGTAAATCAGGTGTTGGATTTTAGAAAAATTGAAAAGGGCCACGCTAAACTTGTAATATCACAATTAGACATTGTTAAATTAATCAAGGAAATAAAACTGCATTTTATTGAAAAATCTAAAACAAAAGAAATTCAATTTGATTTTTTCTCATCGGCTCCAGAGATATTCATTGAAGCAGACAGAGATAAAACTGATAAAATCATTTTTAATCTTTTGTCTAACGCATTTAAACACACACCTATTAATGGAAAAATATTGATGTCAATTTCTGAAAACGAACAAGAAATGGAGTTTGATTTCTCTGATCAATTAAGTTTTGGAACTATAGAGGGTAATGATCATATTAAGATATCTATATCTAATACTGGATTAGGTATTAAAAAAGAAAACTTGCCAAAGATATTTAACCGCTTTGAACAAACGAATACTAAAGAGGAAGTTGCTGGTACAAACGAAATTGGTACAGGCATTGGCCTTGACCTCTGTAAAGAGTTCACCTTATTACACGGTGGTAGAATTAATGTAAAGACCTTATATGAAAAAGGTGCAAAGTTTACGGTCACATTACATAAAAAATTAGGTCTCCATAAATCGATCATTGAAAACCCGCCGAAAGTGAAAAATCTTGAATTCGTCAAAAATAGTATTAACGCAATTTCAGACATCGAGAAAGAGCAAAAAGAGTATCAATTATTAATTGTTGAGGACCATAATGATTTGCGAAAATTCATTGGAGGTTTACTTAATGACAGCTATAAAATTAAATATGCAACAAACGGAAAAGAAGGTTTAAAGATATTAAAAAACACCCAAATAGATCTTATTATTTCCGATGTTATGATGCCAGAAATGGATGGTTTTGAGTTTTGTAGCTCCGTGAAATCACAATTAGAAACTAGCCATATACCCATAATTTTACTCACAGCATTAGCAGCAAAAGAAAACATAATAATGGGCTTAGAAAATGGAGGCGATGCTTATTTATCGAAACCCATAGAAGAAAAAGTACTGCTTTCACAAGTATTAAACTTAATTTCCCAAAGAAATAGACTGAGAAAGAGCTTTCAAAATCTTTTTATATTAGACAAATCAATAGAAGGTGGAAATCTTGATAATTATTTTATACGCAAACTGAATAAGGCTATTGAATCTAATTATAAAGATGATCAATTTTCAGTAGAAAAACTAGCTATGGAAATAAATCTGAGTCGTAGTCAGCTACACCGTAAGTTGGTAAGTCTAACAAATCGTACAACATCCGAATATATTAATTTATATAGAATAAAGAAGGCCTCTGAATTACTCTTGACAAGTAAGTATAATATAAATGAAGTTTCATATGAAGTTGGTTATACCAGTACCTCATATTTTTCTAAAAACTTCAAGAGCATTTATAATAAGACGCCAAAAGAATTTATAAAAAGCAAAAAAAGAGAGTGAAGACCGTTGCATAATGCTCTTTTCAGTTTTAGATTTCAATTTTTACTTTTTAAATCTAAAATTTATATTTTTTTTTCTTATTTTCATTGTTTATGTTAGTTATGGATCTATTTTTTGGTTCATTTTCCTTTAGTTTTTAG
>NZ_JBAHZZ010000018.1:0-28555 GCF_037132785.1 Flavicella sp.
GTCAATGCCGTTCTAAACCTACTCAATGTACTGTGGTCTGGTGCTACCTGTTCTATTGTCATTCCACAGAAATAGCTGAATGACAAACTATCGTTAAGTCTATCTTCTACTTCGTAATCGCTTAAACCATACCAACTTTGCAAAAGACACATTTTAAAAAGCAACAAACCATCATAGCAAGGCTTGCCAACGGCACTTTTACCTCTGGAATAGTCCTTGTCTATTATTTTTGAAATTCGATCCCAATCGATAAGAATATTTATTTGACTAAAAAATGTAGCTTTTATCTTTCTTGTGCGTAAATCACAAATGCTATCTGCAAAAGTAGGTGTTCTTTGTAGTTTCAGAACTTAAATATAAGCTAACAAACAATGATATAAAACCTAAGTTTGGGTCTTTGTTTTTGTCATGTATCTTGCAACGGTCTTAATTATTACCATTATAGGGTTTAAAATATTTTTCTCGTTGAGGTTTAATAGATTAAAAAAAAATACTACATTTGTCATTCAAAATTTAAAAATGAAAAATCGTATAAATAAAACCTGGTGGTGGAACTCTCTTAATTTATAAGTGAGAAAGATGCTATGTTTTGTATTTCGTACAATAAATAATAAAGGCTTATCTCACGATAAGTTTTTTTTGTTTTAGGAATAGCTAATAGCAAAAATCAGAAAGAAATCAGTATTAAATACTAGGATGGAAATCATCGTGGTTTATTAGAAATAATATGGAAAAAATTAAATTCAAATCAATTACAAAAAGCTTAATTGCCGATACGGTAACCCCGGTAGGCTTGTACTTGAAATTTAGAGATAAATTTGCCAATACTTTATTGTTAGAGAGTTCAGATTATCACAGTAAGGAAGAAAGTTTTTCTTTTTTATGTGTAGATCCAGTAGTGACAATAAAAGCAGAAAATCATCATTTGTCTTTGTCTTATAAAGGGGAAGAATTAGATAATCAAAAATTAGAAAACAGCAATTTTTATGATGTTTTTCATGAGTATACTGGTCGTATCGATTTAGACTGTGATGCGGAGATAAAAGGGTTCAACGGTTTGTATGGCTATACTACCTATGATGCAGTTCAGTATTTTGAAAGTATTGAATTAATATCAAAAGAAGCTCCATCAGCAATTCCCTTAATTCAGTATAGTTTTTTTAGATTTGTTATAGCGATCAATCATTTCAATGATGAATTGATCATTATTGAAAATCTTGAAGAAAATGAAACAACACGTTTGTCGGAAATTGAAACTATATTAAAATCAAAGACATATAATACACAATATTTTTCTTTTGAAGGAGAAGAAACGTCAAATTGTACAGATGAAGAGTTTAAAGAATATGTAAGAAAAGGGAAGGCGCATTGCAAACGTGGTGATGTTTTTCAAATTGTTTTGTCTCGTCAGTTTCAACAAGCATTTAAAGGAGATGAATTTAATGTATATCGAGCATTAAGATCAATCAACCCTTCTCCGTATTTGTTTTATTTTGATTATGGGAATTTTAAACTAATGGGATCCTCTCCTGAAGCACAAATTAAAATTGGAAAAGGAAAAGCAATTATTAATCCAATTGCTGGTACATTTAGAAGAACTGGTGATATGACTGAAGATATCAAATTAGGAAAGAAATTATCTGAAGACACTAAAGAAACAGCAGAACATGTGATGTTAGTAGATTTGGCACGTAATGACCTAAGTAAACACGCAGATCATGTATCTGTTGAGGTTTTTAAAGAAGTTCAATATTTTAGTCATGTAATTCATTTGGTGTCCACAGTTCAAGGAGATATCAAAGGGAATCCAATTGAGATTGTAGGAGATACTTTTCCTGCAGGAACTTTAAGTGGAGCGCCTAAGTACAAAGCGATGGAATTAATTGACACCTATGAAAATCAAACTCGCGGATTTTATGGTGGTGCTGTTGGAGTTATCGGATTGGATGGTTCTGTAAATTTGGCTATTGCTATTCGTTCGTTTGTAAGTAAAAATAATGTATTGTATTCTCAAGCAGGTGCAGGTATTGTTATCAATTCAAATGAAGAAAGTGAATTACAAGAAGTAAATAATAAATTAGCGGCATTAAAGAAAGCTTTGGTGTTGGCAGAGAAAATATAAATTAGCTTTTAGTTGTTAGTGTAAAGCTAATAGCAAAGAGCCAAAAGCTAAAAAAATGAACATATTAATTTTAGATAATTACGATTCTTTTACTTATAATCTAGTTCATATGGTAGAAGAAATAACTGGGATTTTCCCAGATGTATATAGAAATGATAAAATTTCAATCGAAGATATAGGTAACTATGATTTGATAATGTTATCTCCAGGCCCTGGTATTCCTGATGAGGCAGGTATATTAAAAGAGGTTATTCGTACCTATGCAGCTACAAAACCTATTTTTGCAGTATGTTTAGGTTTACAAGCGATTACTGAAGTTTTTGGAGGTACTATTATCAATATGGATAAAGTATACCATGGGGTGGCTACTGAAATGTCTGTGATCGATAAGGATGCTCTGATCTTTCAAGGTTTGCCAGAGAAATTTGAAGCAGCAAGATACCATTCTTGGATTGCTCAAAATGAAGGTTTCCCTGAAGAATTAAAGATTACGGCTGTAGATGAGGAAGGAGGAATTATGGCATTGGAACATAAAAAGTTTAATATGAGTGCAGTACAATTTCATCCAGAATCTATTTTAACTCCTTTAGGAGAGAAAATAGTTCGTAATTTTATTGAAAATTTGAAAAAATAGTATCAAATGGTGGGTGCTAAGTATTGAGAGATACTAACGACCTAATGCTTGATCTCTGATACCAAAATAATATGAAACAGATACTAAATAAATTATTTGAACACCAAACATTGTCTCAGTTTGAGGCAAAGCAGGTATTGGTAGATATCGCTGCAGATAAATATAATGCTGCACATATGACGGCATTTATGACTGTTTTTATGATGCGTCCAGTTTCAGTTGCTGAGTTGACAGGTTTTAGAGAAGCATTGCTTGAATTGGCGGTTCGAGTAGATTTATCTGATTTTAATACAATTGATTTATGTGGGACTGGTGGTGATGGAAAGAACACTTTTAATATATCAACGCTTACTTCTTTTATTGTTGCAGGAACAGGTCATAAAGTAGCTAAGCACGGAAATTATTCTGTGTCATCTGCTTCAGGGTCTTCTAATATGTTGGAGTATTTAGGATATAAATTTACAAACGAGGAATCTGTTTTAAATAGTCAATTAGAGAAGGCAAATATTTGTTTTTTACACGCTCCTTTGTTTCATCCAGCGATGAAATCAGTAGGGCCAGTAAGAAGAGAGTTAGGTTTAAAAACTTTTTTTAACCTGTTGGGACCTTTGGTAAACCCAAGTCAGCCACAAAATCAATTGGTAGGTGTCTTTAATTTAGAAGTAGCACGTACCTATAATTATTTGCTTCAAGCAACCGATATAAATTATGGCATTTTGTATGCCTTAGATGGCTATGATGAAATCTCATTAACATGTCCTTTTAAATTATATACAAAGGAAACAGAAAGTATAATAAGCCCTGATAAATTAGGATTGAAAAAAACACATCAATCTGAAATTTTTGGAGGAGACTCAGTTCCTGAAGCTGCAGTGATATTTAAAAATATATTGGAAGGAAAAGGTACAGAGGCACAGAATAATGTAGTCTTAGCGAATGCTGCTTTTGCATTAAATATTTTTGATAAAAAAAAGAGTTTTGAAACTGCTTTTGAGCAGGCAAAAGATTCTTTATTAGGATTAAAAGCAAAGAAAAGTTTAGAGTTAATTATAGAATAGAGTGGAGTAATGAATATGAATAATATACTAGAGCAAATAATTGCATTTAAAAAGCAAGAAGTAGCCAAAATTAGAAAGGAAGTATCAGTTGAGCAGTTGGTGAAAAGTCCAGAGTTTAAAAGGACACCTATTTTATTAGCAACTTCCTTAACAGAAAAAGGATCTTCTGGGATTATTGCTGAGTTTAAAAGACAGTCACCTTCAAAAGGGATAATCAATGATAAATCTACTATTGAAGAGGTTACACAAGGCTATTTGGATGCAAATATTGCTGCACAATCCATTTTAACAGATACGCGTTTTTTTGGAGGAACCATGGTTGATCTGATGAATGCAAGAAAAGTAAATACAATTAGACCTATCTTACGCAAAGACTTCGTGGTTGATGGATTCCAAATTATTGAAGCAAAAGCAATTGGTGCAGATGCAATTTTATTAATTGCTGCTTGTTTGACAGCAGAGGAGTTGAAGAACTACGGAAACTTGGCTGAAGATTTAGGTTTGAGTGTGTTGTATGAAATACACAGTAGAGAAGAGTTGGATAAAATTTCAGATCTCGACGGAAAAATTATTGGGATTAATAACAGGAATTTGAAAACATTCAAAGTAGATTTGGAACATTCAATAGCTTTGGCTGCTGAGATTCCGGATACCTGTATTAAAGTTTCAGAGAGCGGGATTAGTGACCCTAGAGTAATTACACGTTTAAAAGAATATGGTTTTGAAGGGTTTTTAATTGGAGAAACTTTTATGAAAACTAAAAACCCAGGAAAAGCATGTAAAGAGTTTATTGATCAATTGAAATAATGTTTTTATTGTTTTGGGAGGGTTTATTAGTCTGAGGAGTTTGTCGAAGTATAGAAGTAAGCAAAGAAATATTTATAAATTGAAAGAGATGAAAATTAAAATATGTGGTATGGGAAGCTCAGAGAATATTCTAGAAGTTGCAGCTTTGCAGCCTGATTATTTGGGCTTTATATTTTTCGAAAAATCGGCTAGAAATTTTTCAGGCAGCATTCCTGAGTTATCTCGTTCAATTGTAAAAACAGGAGTTTTTGTAAATGCAACTATCGAATTTGTTGTTGAGAAAATCAAACAATATAATTTTGGAGCAGTGCAATTACACGGTAAAGAATCTGTTGGCTATTGTGAAAAGATAAAGGAATTAGGGGTTGAGGTCTTTAAAGTGTTTTCAATAAAAAACGATTTTGATTTTGATATTCTAATTCCGTATGAGTCTATTGTGGATTGTTTTTTATTTGATACCAAAGGAGAACGTCTAGGAGGAAACGGGTTTGTGTTTGATTGGAGTGTGTTAAAAAAACACAATTCCAAAACCCCATTTATTTTAAGTGGAGGAATAGGATTGAATGAAATAGAGGCTGTAAAGGAAATTATAAAAAGTGATTTGCCCATTTATGCCTTAGATTTGAATAGTAAATTTGAAATAGAACCTGCGGTGAAAGATGTGGGTGTTTTAAAAGAATTTTTAAATAAAATAAGATGCCTAGAATAGGATATAAGAAAAGTATAGATATGGAATCAAAATTTCAGCCTACCAAAGATGGGTATTACGGTCAGTTCGGAGGAGCTTTTATCCCAGAATTGTTGTATCCTAACATTAAAGAATTAGAAGATAATTACTTAAAAATCATCTATTCTGAAGCTTTTCAGAAAGAATATAAATATTTATTAGATCAATATGTTGGGCGTCCTACACCATTGTATCTTTCCAAAGGATTGTCTAAAAAATTCAATGCTTCTATTTATTTGAAAAGAGAAGATTTATGTCACACAGGGGCACATAAAATAAACAATACTATCGGTCAGATTTTATTAGCGAAACACTTAGGTAAAAAGCGAATTATTGCTGAAACAGGAGCAGGGCAACACGGTGTTGCTACAGCTACGGTTTGTGCATTGATGGATTTGGAATGTGTCGTGTTTATGGGAGAGGTGGATATTAAACGGCAAGCTCCTAATGTGGCTCGTATGAAAATGCTTGGGGCGACTGTAGTTCCTGCAAAAAGTGGTAGTAAAACCTTAAAAGATGCTACAAATGAAGCAATTCGTGATTGGATTGGAAACCCTGAAGGAACGTATTATTTAATAGGTTCTGTAGTAGGTCCTCATCCGTATCCTGATATGGTTACACGTTTACAAGCTGTAATAAGTGAAGAAATAAAAGCGCAATTATTAGAGCAAACAGGAAACGAAAACCCTGATACGATTGTTGCCTGCGTAGGAGGAGGGAGTAATGCTGCAGGTGCTTTTTATCATTATTTAGAAGATGAATCTGTTGAGTTAGTTGCTGTTGAAGCTGCTGGATTAGGTATTGATAGTGGAGAAAGTGCAGCAACATCTCAACTGGGAGGTGTGGGAGTAATACATGGTAGTAAAACCATTTTGATGCAAGATGAATTTGGTCAAATTATTGAGCCTTATTCAATTTCTGCAGGTTTAGACTATCCTGGAGTAGGTCCTTTACACGCCTATTTGTTTGAATCTAAAAGAGCTTTGTTTTTAAATGCAACTGATCAAGAAGCCTTGGAAGCAGCCTATGAATTATCGAGAGAGGAAGGGATTATTCCCGCTTTAGAAAGCGCACATGCATTGGCTGCTTTGAATAAGATGGATATCAAAGAAGGACAAGTAATAGTAGTGAACTTATCAGGTAGAGGAGATAAAGATTTAGAAACGTATATAGCAAACTTAAAAGATTAAAACAACATGAGTTTATTAACGAGTTTATTGAGTGAAAAAAAAAATAGATTGTGCTCAATTTTTTTCTCAGCGGGTTTTCCTGAAGTAAATGACACTATAAAAATTATTCAAGAATTAGATGCACATGGTGTTGATTTTATCGAAGTAGGTCTGCCTTATTCTGATCCGATGGCTGATGGAAAAACAATTCAATACAGTAGCGCTGTCGCATTGAAAAATGGGGTCAATTTAAATATTATTTTTGATCAATTAAAAGAGGTGAAAGGAACGATAAAAACGCCTCTTGTTTTAATGGGTTATTTGAATCAGGTTTTGAGATATGGTGAAGAAAAATTTTGTCAATTGTGTCAAGAGTGTAGTATTGAAACCGTAATTCTTCCTGATCTGCCAATGATTGAGTATGAAAATCATTACAAAGCCTTATTTGCTAAATATGGGATAAGTAATGTGTTTTTAATAACGCCTCAAACTTCTGATGAACGTATTCGTAAGATTGATGAAATAAGTGATACTTTTATTTATGTGGTTGCTTCTTCTTCAATTACAGGAGCAAAGGGTGAAATATCTCAAAGCCAGATAGAATATTTTAATCGTATCAAAGCGATGGGATTAAAAAGCACATTGATCGTTGGTTTCGGAATATCAAGTAAAAGTACTTTTGATACCGCATGTGAATATATGAATGGAGCAATTATAGGTTCTGCTTTTGTCAACTTTTTAAAAGACAAAGGGATAAATAAAATTGATCAATTTGTAAAAGGTATCATCGGCTAACTAAATAACTTTTTATAAGTTAAAAAGCTCTCAGTCAAGTTTGATAGCTTTTTTTGTTATATTCAAAAAATGATAAATAGCATATTTTTTACTATAGTATAGTTTTAAATTTGACATGTTAAAAGTAATGAATCTGAATAAACAATAGTAATATGGAAAAAAACAAGAAGATTAGTCAAGAACAAGTAATTAGAAATCGTAAAGACACGGTTCGTTATATAAATCTTCAATTGGCTACTTTAGGTCAGCCAATATTTGAAGATAAGCAAGAAAGTGAATTTAAATATTGCAATCCTAATTTTCATGCTTTAACGACCGGTTTGGTACAAAATTTAAAACAATCGACTCGTTTATTATCAAAACATTTAACTCCGATTGATCAAAGAATTCAGAGTTTTATTGATGATTATTTATCAGAGGTAAAAACAGATAAAAAAATAATATTACCTAATAACACGTTAGTTTTGACAAAGGCAGGGCATGCTAGACAAATTAGTTTGCCGCCAGATGGAGATGAATTTATTAGTGAGAATATTACTTCAAACCGAATCAAACAAGGGATTTTAAATAACCCGATTCACGATAAAAGAACAACAAAAGGAACTTTCCATATTGTTGAGGGAGAGTTGCCAGTGCCTTTAGATAAGTTTGAAGTGCCAAAAGAAGTGTTTGCAAATTTATTAGCTGCCGCTTTTAACCCAACGGATGAGCTAAAAACGTTGCCGTTTACCTCAAGTCAAGAGCAGCAAGCAAAAGTAATGGTGTCTCTTTTGATGCGTCCAATGGTATGCCCAGAAGTAAAAGGGGTGATGCCTAAAAAAACGATGGAAGTACATTTCTTTGCGCCAGGTAGTTTGGTGAGTAATTTGGATTTTGTAGAATCTATTTTTGGAAATGCTGGAGACCCTAATTTGGCACAAAATGACGCTGGCTTAGATCCAGAAACATGGACAGGGCATACGGGTTGTGTTGTATTAGCTCCTCATTTAAAAACTTTAAAGAAAAAAGATTTAGGCTTGCCACACTTTGATCAAGCAACTGAACGTCAAAAGAAGGACGGAATGTCTTGGCAAGATGAAAATGAATTATATAATGAGGGAGGTGCTTTTAAAATTACATGTAGAGATTCAAGAGGAGTTGTAGTCACTTTAATTGCGGATAATTATTTTGGATATTCTAAAAAAGAAATTAAAACTCAAATCAGTTATTCTGCCAATCTTTATGGATTGTTAGAAGAGGAACATTCTGGTGGTGCGATTGCATTTCCTAGAGCAGTGATGGGAGATGTTGTTGATGGGAAGTCTTTTATGGGAAAAGATACTACGGATTGTTCTTTTGAAGAGGTGAAAACTTATTTAGGAGATAGAATAGAGGTTCAGCCAGAGAACTATGCAATCGATAAAAAATATCCTAATATTATTTACATTCCAGCATCTGCATACTTTAATACCAATACAAATAGTGTAGTTTGGCAACATAACAATAAAGAACAAAAATTAATTTTATCTCCTGATAAAACATATGTTCATCCAACGGGAAACAAATTCACCCTTGAGAAACATAAGAGTATTTCTTTATGGAGGTTGTTAATTACAGCCGCTGAGGGAGTTAATTGTCATAAACCATGTACTGTATCTGGAGGAGGTAAATCTGAGATTTCAAAATCGATGCAAAATGCGATTACGTATAAATCATTCAACCTTCAAGACATCGAAAAGGATTTTAAATTGGCAGATGAAATTATCGAATTTGATTATTCTAAGCGTTGGAAAAAATACGATTCTAGTTTTGCGTCATCAAGATCTTTTTTAAGCTCAGATAGAACTCTTGGCTCTGCTGTGAAATTATTGATTCCTAATGATGATAATTCAGATGAGTTTAACGAGTTAATAGGTGGTATTCCTGTTCATATTAGGTCTTTAGTCTTATTTGTAAAACGATTGTATAGAGGAGATTATCGTAAATTGAATTGGAAAGACTGTATGTCTGTTGAAGTAATTAACGGTCAGAAAGGAAGCAACCTTAAATACAATGGAATAGAGGTGGTTGGAAGTTATGTTCGTATTGGGTTTAACCAAAATGGAGATTGGATGTTGAACAAATTACGTTCAGATTTTGCTCCAAGTTTAAAAATACAAACAGAAGATGATATTTCAGCTTCAATTACTTTACCGAGAAGTCAGGTTAAGAATTTGAATCCGGAGTATATGAATAAAAGTGTTAAGATAACAGCAAACTGTGAAGCACATTTATTTCAGCGTCCAGATGAAGCTGTGGTAAGAGGGTATGATAAAGGTGCAGAGGCAGATATAGTATCAGATAATACTTTTTTAACGAATTATGAATTGATGCGTAAAAGTGATGCAATTTTATTGTTTGAAGACACCATTAATTTTGACAAGTACACTCAGCCAGTAAAGGATTTGATAAAAAGTGTTGTAGAGAGTGAAAATGAAGAAGAGTATTTTGTGGTTCCTTCTCATACAAGAATTGTTGCAGGAGAACCTACTAAAAACCCACGTTATTTAGAGCCCAATGTATTTGTTGATGAAAATGAAATAAGTTATTTAGCTGATGTTGGAGTTCGTTTAGCACGTAAAATAAAATCTGAAGATGAGGTTGTTAATGTTGTAAATGCTCTTTTGCCAGGAAGAAGAAATAATCCAATTGATAGAGAGGCTGGAATTCGTCCTTTAGCAGTTTACAACCCAATTCATTATCAAGAAGCTCCTGAATTATTTATGGATTTCGTTTGTAGTTTAACAGGTAAGTCTCCATCTACAACAGGAGCTGGATCTGAAGGTGCTTTGACAAAAGGACCTTTTAATATGCTTACTCCAACAACGGATTTAAACAATGCTTTACTGTCTCATATATTAACTGAATCAAATGCTTTTAGTACAGCAGCTGGTTATATTGGTGCAGAAAATAAAGTTGATCATGACGTAAGTTTGTTGATTCCAGAAATTTGGGCGCGTTTGTTGCCTGAAGATAGAGATCCAATAAAATTAATAGAAAATGGATCACTAGAAAAAATTAATGACTTTGAGTTTAAAGGAAATAAAGTATTGGCAAGTCGTTTAGGATATAGAATTACTGATATTTTCGCATTGCGTTGTATGAATAGAATCTTTGATGAGCCAACAGCCGTTTTTGATGAAGGAATGTTACAACCTGAATTACAAGGAATGGAAGATTATGTAGACGGAATTAATAATATAGTGGAAACTCAGCAAAAAGTAGCATTGAGTTACTTTGAAGATGGAAGTGTAGAAGCTGCAATACCTCCGTTGAAAATCTTATTAAATGTAATGGCCTATGGGAATTATGAAGGGAAAGAAATTAGTGACCCTGAATTGAGAAAATTCTTCGATAGAGAATATATTATTAACAGTAGTTGGTATAAAGAAAGATTGAAGTTAAAACAACAAAAAGATCTTAAGTTCTATACGAAACAAATTAACTACTTGGAAGTTTTTATAAACAATCCGAGTAATGTAGATATCATTTCTGAAATGAATATTGAGGATAAATTGGTTAAGGTAAAAGCTAGCTTTAAAGAAACAAGTTCTCCAAAATATCTTAAAAGTTTAATTGGAACTATTGGTGCTGACCCTTTATTTTTTCAATAATTATTAAGTATTTATGTTTAAAAAAACTCCTTCTTATTGAAGGAGTTTTTTTTTGAACAAATTGTGTTTAATTTTTACGAATTTGGAAAGAAGTACTCATAAACATTTATAACTTTGTAACCGTAAAAAGGAACTAATGGTTGATGCAATAAGACGTTTTTTTATCAGTGCTGATTTTTATAAAAGTTTAATTTTTATGGTGGCAGCCTTAATTCCTATTTTGGTGTTTCATTTTTTGTTTCATGAAGTTGAAATAGGATTTGCAATTGCTTTTGGGGTTTTTTACAATGCTCCTACAAATATTCCAGGGAGTGTAAAACACAGGACTTTGGGAATGTGCGCATCTATTGTGATCACAACCTTGGCGACCTTAATTATAGGTTATGCCGCTTTAAATATATGGGTATTATTACCTCTTCTGGGAATCCTGACTTTTATTGTTTCTTATATCGCAGTATATGGATTTAGGGCTTCCTTAGTTGCTCTTTCAGGTTTATTGGCCATTGTGATAAGTTTTGCTCACTCTTATGTAAATCTTTCAGTAATTGATTATTCAGCCTTTGTTTTTGTCGGTGGACTTTGGTATTTGTTGATTTCGAGTTTAGCAAACTACTTCAACCCAAAAATGTATATAGAGGAGTTGCTTTCAGACACGATGAAACTAACAGGTGAATTTTTGGAAACACGAGCAAAGTTGTTGTTGGAAAAAGAAAACAGGACAAATTTAAATACCAAACTATTTAAATTGCAAGCAGAGTTAACCAAAAAACACGAAACGTTACGTGATGTTTTGTTAACGAGGAGAGAAAAGTCTGGTTTGTCTAATAGAATTCGAAGAAAATTATTGTTGTTTATAGAGTTGGTTGATATGTTTGAACTAGCTGTTGCAAATCCTGTAAATTATCAAAAAGTAGACGAGGTATTTAAAGATAAACAAGTGTACCTTTTAACTTTTGTAGATTTGATAAATGAAATGGCTTCTCATTTAAATTATATTTCTAAAGTAATTATTAGAGACAAAAAGGTGTCGGTAAACAATAACGTAAACTTACATTTAGAATCCGTGAAAGAATCGATTGAATTTTATAAAAGCTCTTTTGGAGAATCAAATGGACGTGATGGTTTTCTTATGTTGGTCAATTTGTTTGAATACCAAAGCTCCCAGGTAAAAAAAATTAAGGTGATGGAACGGATATTGAATGACCTGACTAGAAATAATAGTTTGAAGAATATTCCTTCTGGAAATACGCGTTTTTTGACACCTCAAGATTATGGTTGGAATAAGCTTGTTGTGAATTTTAGTTTAAAATCTTCTATTTTTAGACATGCACTTAGGTTGTCTATTACAATGGTGTTTGGGTTTTTAATTGGACATATCTTTGCCGTTCAAAACCCCTATTGGATTTTGTTGACCTTGGTGGTAATTATGCGCCCGAGTTATGGTTTGACAAAAGAGAGAATGAAACACCGAATCATAGGAACTCTAGTAGGGGCTGTTTTGGCTTTGATATTCGTTTATTTGATTCAAGATACATTTGTTTTTGGTGTTTTAGCGGCGGTGACTTTGGTGTTGGCCTTGGCCTTGGTACAATTAAATTACAGAACATTTGCCGTTTTTATTACGCTTCATATTGTTTTTATGTATGCTATGTATAGTCCTGATGTGTTGGATGCGATTCAATTTCGTGTAATTGATACGATCGTCGGTGGTGGATTGGCTGTTTTGTCAAATTTGTTTTTATTTCCGTCTTGGGAGTTTATGACAGCTCAAGAATCTGTTTTAAGCACTTTATCATCGAATGGAATTTACCTAAAAAAAATAGAAGAAATCTATGACGGTGAAACGGCAAAGACTGAAGAATATAAGTTATCTCGTAAAAATTCGTTTTTAGCTATGGGAAACCTTAATGCTGCTTTTCAGAGAATGACACAAGAACCTAAATCTAAGAGGAAATATTTTGCTGAAATTTATGATATTGTTGTTGTGAGTAATACGTTTTTGGCATCATTGGCGTCCTTAGGAACCTTTATTAGAAAACACGAATTACAACAGCACTCCAAAACATTTTCAGTATTTATTGAGAATATTGTCGATAATTTGACCAATGCAAAACAAGTGATTTTAAACGAAGAGTTGACAAAAATGCATGCAGTTGATGAGATTATTGAAGCTAAAATTTCATTAGAAAAAAGATTTGAGGAATTGACCGATAAATATGATAAAATAGTACTAGAGACAGATGTAAATGAACCTGAAAAAGCTGAAGTTTCTCTTGAAATTCGTAAAACACAAATGATATTGGAACAGTTGTCTTATTTATTTTCTTTATCAGAGAGTTTAATTCAAAAAGTGACAATTTATCATGAAAAATTAAAAAAGAAAAGTGATGTATAAAGAGATTGAAATGATACCAAATCAAGTGTATTCAATATTATTAGAAGATTGGGATGAAGAAATCACTGGAGTTTTTGTCACTGAAGGTAAAGAGTGGATTTTATTATTAGACAATCAAAATGATTTTATATTAGAAGGCTTACGATTTGTTAATAAGGCTAGATTGGATGAGGTTTTAAGAGATGATGATGAGAAGTTTAAGGAGAAAGTTTTTTCCAAAAAATATTCTGATTTTTCATTGCCTAATAGTTACAATTTAAATGATACAGCAAAATTATTACAACAAATAAAAGAAGAGAATAAATTGCTTCATTTTGATATGGAAGATGAAGAAGAGATTATTGTTGGACTTATCGAAAACATCTATGATGATAAGTTTGAGTTAAAGGCATTAACCTCTGAAGCTGAATGGGGAGAAAACCTTATTAGTGAATTTAGGGAGTTAAGTACCCTTGCGATTGACAATGATTATTTAAAATCTCTTAATTTGCTTATTGATTAATAAACTGGTGAAAACGCAAGCTTCTATTAGGAGGCTTATTACGATTTTTACTCGCTCAAAACTCTAAAAATAGATTTATTATGGTATGTTATACCATTTTAACATTTAAGAGATGCAATAAATTAGTTTCTTTTTCATTCATATTTCACACAAAAACAAAACAATACCGTTGCAAGAGAAACAAACTTTAAAATTATAATTCAAGCACCAGGTTATTAAACCCACAGTACATGAGGGAATAAAAGTAAAATTAGAATTAAAAATCAAAATGATATACTCCTCCAGCTAAAACTTGGAAGCCTTGAACTTGAAAGTTTGAGTATACTTGGTAATTGGTGTTTAAAATATTATTGAGTTGAATAAAAGCACTCCACTTTCTGTTAAAGATGTAATCAGCAGATATATTTAAATCTAGATAACCATCAAGTTCAACTAAGGTTTCAGCATCGTTAGAATCTATAATTAGATCATTTCGTTTTCCTTTAGCAAATAGTTCGGCTTTAGTTTTCCATTTTCCAAAAGTATAAGTCCCAAATGCGGTAGCTATATAAGACGGTAAATTCCATGGTTCATCTTCATTGTTCATCGAATATGAATTAATAGATAGTGAAATACCTGTTTCAATATTTTTAAGTAAACTAGCTGATAATTCTCCGTACAAACCTAATGTTGTAGTATTATCGTATAGTGCATAGAAAGAATTTCCTGCTTGGTATCCGTTAGATACAGTTGTAGTTCCATCAGTTAAATTTTTGTTTGAACGGAATAATAATTTGTCCTCATCTTGTGAATAGG
The DNA here is from genome assembly GCF_037132785.1 of Flavicella sp. Classification (GTDB taxonomy): domain Bacteria; phylum Bacteroidota; class Bacteroidia; order Flavobacteriales; family Flavobacteriaceae; genus Flavicella. The sequence continues at coordinate 14,637 of NZ_JBAHZZ010000018.1, forward strand.
ACGCATTTACGTCATAAGAAATTCTTGAAGTTAATTTCCCCTTGAATCCAGCAAATAAACGAAATGTATTACTGGTAGGTTTTATGTTTAAAGTTGGTGAAACATATGGGTTTTCAAGAGTAATACTTCTATAGGAGTTTTGAATGATTCCCCCTGTAAAACCACCATATAGATTTAGCAATTCATCAATCATGACAAAATTTATATTGATATTTGGATAAATATATAGCTTACTTGTATTATTTTCTATATCAGAATTGTAATTTATTTTTGCTCCTAAAGAAATATATAGGTTTTCTCTTTCAATAGGATAGTTTATTTCTGCTACAAAATTTAAATATCCATATTCAATTGCACCAGTGTTTGTATAATCTTGAGCAAACTCTCCATCTAAGATATTGATATTAGCTTTTGCTAAAATTTTATGATCGTTGATGGGGAGTTCAAAGGATGAGGAAAAGTAAAATCTCGATTCCTTACTTTTATGCTTGTCTGAAAATATATCTAGACTTCCTTCAGCTTTTTTTAGCACGCCTTCTTTTAGTTGAATATTTCCCTTTAAAGTAAAATAATTGTAGGTCTGTTTCTCGTTGATAGCATCTATTACCGAATCTTCATAAAGAAAAGGAATACCATACCAATTGTAAATGTCTCTCTGGTAGCTAATGCCAGCCTCCCAAATTTGTTTTTTTTGAGTGTTTTTATAATTTAATGCCAATTTAGTCATTAAATACTTGTCGTCTAAAACAACATCTTTAATTCCACCAGAAGATGATTTGTTGTATAGGATAAACTCGGCTTCGTGCTTCTTTTTTTTCTTATATAAAAACCCTTCTAATAAAGGCGTTCCATAATTCCCATAACCAACTTTTACATAATTAGTGTATCCAGATTTACTATAATTAGTTATTGCAGATTTATAACTACCGGAATAAGGTTTAAATATAGACTGAATTGGGGTTGATTTGATCCCGTATTTTATATTGTTTTTATCACTGCTTTGAATCGATATTTTTGGAGACTCATTCGCCTTAAAAGCATCTGAAATTGATGGTTTGTAAGAGGTAATTACATTTATTACTTCTGTACTAATACTATCTTTATCTTGTTGAGCCGAAAGAGATAGTGTGCCTAAAAATAGTGCGATATATAATTTTTTCATTGTGTGTTTTCTTTAGAGTTTGCTGCTGATTTTTTTCTTCTTATAGTTTAAAAATCAGTACTTTCTTCGGGCTCTAGTTTTTCTATAGTGTTATTTTTTATAACTTTATTATTCAGCTTTACAGCAGATTGAATTTGATCTAAGATCACTTTTGCTTCTTTTACGAGGTCTTCGTATTGATCGTAATTTTTAATTACATTTTCTAAAATATACGTCGCTTGGAAAGCATCTTTTAAACCTATATTATTTTCAGCCATGACAATCAATCCTTTTACACCCCAATATTTATGGTTTGCATATTTAGAGGCCAATTCCTGAACCATTTTATTAGATTCTTCATATTTACCAGCTTTGTTTTTAAAATATGCTTCATAATACAAAGCCTCAGCTTTTAAAGTTCCGTTCGCTTCTTTTGAAATTTCGGAATATACTTGTTCAGCTTTCTTTAAATCATTTGTTTTTATTGCAGTTCTAGCAATGAAAATCCTTGCATCTGATTGAATTTGAAGATCTGTCTTTTTGTGATCTAACACCTTTTCAGCATAGATTACTGTTTCTTTATACTTTTCCTGATCATACATTATTTTCATTAAATTACTTTGAGCAAAAAGAATATTTTGAGAGAAGTTTGCTTCTAATTCTAATCTCTGTAAATAAGGTAAAGCAGCTGTCCAGTCGTTTTTATCAAGATATATTTCAGCAAGTCTAGCTAGTGCCTGCTCTGTATATTCGTTAGAACTTTGTTCTGCTACATATATATATTGAGGCAATGCTTTTTCGATGATTTCTAAACTAAAATAAGCTTGTGCACTGTAAAAGTTAGCTTTAATGGAGTGTAATCCATTCGGGAAATTTATTAAGTATTTTTTAAAACTATGTGTGGCGGAAATCGTTTCGTTGTTTAAGTATTTTTTTTCTGCGGCTTCGTACATAGCATTGTCAAGATCAGTGTTCGTAAATTTCGTGTAATTTATTTCTTTAATCCAATCTGCATATTCGTCAACTTTATCAATATCAACATATACTTGTCTTGCATTTTGAACTGCTTGTTGTGCTTCTTTTGCGTTCGGGTATTTAGAAACGACGAGTTTGTATTTTTTAATAGATTTTTCCGTATTGTTTTCATTGAAAAATATCAATCCTTGTTTTAAAAGAACTCTAGGGACATATAAACTAGTTGGATAAGTGTCAATTAATTTATCAAATGTAGCTACCGCTGATGCGTTTTCTTTTGCGTTGATATAAGCATTCCCAAGCTCATAAAGAGCATCATCTTTATAGGAGGATTTAGGGTGCTCTTTGTCGAAATCTTTAAGGGTCTTTATTTTATTGTCATTTCGTCCAACAAATCCATAGCTAATAGCCTTTTGATATTGTGCATAATCATCATCTATAGCCTTTGAGGCTATAACCTTATTGTAGGCCTCCATTCCTTCCCAGTAGCTTTTAGATATAAAATTACAATCACCCAATCTAATATAAGCATCGTTTGTTTTTATCAAATCATTCTCCTCTTTTTTTAGATAATTGGTAAAACTTTGCTTTGCTTTGTCATACTCTTTTAATTTAAAGTAAGTATAGCCTGTTGAATAATCTATATTTTGATATTCTTCTGTTTTTTTGGATGCAGATAGGTTTCTAAAACGTTTGTAATCAGCTAGGGCCGTTTTAAAATCATTTAAACGATAGTAGGATTCAGCCTTCCAATATATAGATTTTGATTGAGCCTCACTTGCGATTGTTTGATTACTCGTTATTTTAAAATAAGGGATTGCTTCCTTGTATTTGGAGTATTGGAATAATTGCATTCCACGATTCATTGCTATTTTATAATATGTTTTGTCTTTTGTCAATTCTCTTTTTTTATAATAATCTATCGCTCCTTCAAAATCTCTACTGGAGTAGTATGTGTCTATAATCAGTTTGTTAATTTCTCGTGCATTTAGAGAACTGCTGTAGTTTTGTACATAATCTTGTAATACTTCTGCACTGCTTTTGTAAGGGTTTCCTATTTGATAGCTCAATTTTGCGTAATTATAAGCAGCATCTTCTTTAATTTCTTCATTGAAATTTAATTCGGCACTGTTTTTAAAGGCATTTAAAGCCTCACTCTTTTTGTTTTGTTCTAAATAACAAGCCCCTAAATGATAATATGCGTTTTGAGCAACTTCATCTTTACCTGTTATAATTCTATTAAACCTTATAATTGCATTTTTATAGTCTTTTATTTTGTAGTATGAATAACCTAAAAAGTAATGATCTTCATTTGTAAGTTTGTTTTTTCGTCCTTTATAATTTTTAAGATGTACGATTGCTTCTTTGTATTCTCCGAGGTAAAAATGACTCTCTCCAATTACTTTTGAAATTTCAGAGACTTCATGTTTTTTTACAGTAATCAGTAATTCATTACCAAGCCCAATAACCTCTTTAAAGTTTTCGTTCTGGAATTCTATATTCATTTTATAATATAAAATTTCCTTTAGGTAGCGTTCGTTCCCCTCTAGTCTGTCAAAATACTGATTTGCCGTTGTGTAATCTTCTTGCAAATAGGAAATATAACCATAGTAATAATTAGCTTCATCCGTATAGTATTTCGAATGAGTTAGTGGTAAGAAGTACTGTTTAGCCTCTGTGTATTTTTTGTTTAAAAAATAAGCATAGCCCATTTTAAAGTTATAAGTATCTTCTTCTTTATTTGTTAAATATTTAGTGGAGACTTTTTGAAACCATTTTAATGATTTTTCAGGTTTACCATGGTTGTAGTAATAATTACCTGCTTCTAAATATGCTTTGTTTTTATATTTACTTGTAGGATATTTATCAGTGAAATTTAACAATAGTTTTTCAGCCTCTTTTTTATTTAGCTTAATCGCAGTAATAGCCATATAATAAGCACAATTTTCTGCAGTGTTAGGAGCTAAATTTAAACTCTCTGAGACTCTGGTAAAAGAACTATATGCCGCTTGGTAAATATTTTTTTCGTATAGGTCAATTCCTCTTTCAAACTCAAACAATGGCTGGGTGAATTTATCAGATTTTTGACCGTTGATTAGCAAATTGAAAAATACGGCTATTAAGACGGTGAAAATTTTATGTAACTGCATTTAGACTGATTTATAGTTATTCAAAAATAAATAATATTCTATATAATAACGTATTATTTAGTAATTTTATTGGGTCTTAATTTTAACAAATACAAAGAGTTATTTTAATTGCCAGTTCTTACTGAAATTGATAAATTTGTATGCCTAAAAATAATTCATGGAAAGTTCGATACTTAAATTAGAAAACGTAGCAATTTACCAAGATGAAAATCTTGTTTTGTCAGATGTAAATTTGAACATTGAAAAAGGAGAGTTTTTATACCTAATAGGTAAAACAGGCTCGGGAAAAAGTAGTTTGATGAAAACTCTGTATGGAGATTTACGAATAAGACAAGGGACTGGAGAAATTGTCGGGTTTGATTTAGTGAATATTAAAGATAAGGATATCCCTTATTTAAGACGAAAAATTGGAATTGTTTTTCAGGATTTTAAGTTGCTAAACGATAGATCTGTTTTTGAAAATTTACGATTTGTTTTAAAAGCTACAGGATGGAAAGACTCTAAGTTGATTAAGGATAAAATTTTGGAAATGTTGGATAAAGTAGGGATGAAAACAAAAGATTATAAAATGCCGTTTCAGTTATCAGGAGGAGAGCAACAGCGTGTTGCTATTGCAAGAGCTCTGTTAAATGATCCAGATATTATTTTGGCGGATGAGCCAACAGGAAATTTGGATCCTAAAACCTCTATTGAAGTGATGGATTTATTAACGGAAATTCATAACAGTGGGAAGTCAATTTTAATGGCCACACACGATTATGCGTTGATATTAAAATTTAAACAACGCACGATTAAATGTGAAGGTGGAGAGTTGTTTGAGGTAGTCCATCAAGGACTTTAAGAACTCAAATCTATATTTTTAGCATTTATTTTTCATAGGCGCCAGAAGAATAGGTTAGCTCGTAGCTGTGTGTGTATATTTCAAATACAATACCAAAAGGATCTTCTACATAGACCATTTTATAAGGTTTGTCATTGGGGTAGTATTCTCTAATAGGCATTCTTTGTTTACCTCCGTTTAAAACAATTTTTTCTACAAGTGCTTCAATATTTGGATCCTGAATACAAAAATGAAATAAGCCTGTATTAAATGGAGAAAATGATGGTTTTGTATATTTTGTATTAGGAAACGAAAATAATTCTATTCCGATTCCGTCTGAAGTGGCTAAATGAGCAATTTCAAATGTTTCCCAATCGTTTCCGAAAACGTCAATGCACATTTGACCTATAGCGGTTTCATTTTCTTTTTTAACGGTAGATGGCTGCATAATAATATACCATCCCATTACTTTTTCATAAAATGCTACAGCTTTATGGATGTCAGGTACTGTTATTCCAATATGTGAAAAAGATCGAGGATAGGTGCTTTTTTTCATTGTGTTTTTTTTAAAAGTAGAATTGTAAAAATAATAAAAATAAGATTAATTATGTCATAAAATTTGGCTGATTTTAGGTGTAACTATTTTACAAACCTTAAGCCCTACTTCTTATTTTAGTAAATTCACTATTTTCATTGCACTTTGATTGGGAGAAAAATGACTCAAAGCTAGGTTTCTTTTTTCCCGTTCTCTCACGTCAAATTTTTTGAGAAGTAGTTCGTTTATTTTAGATCGAAATTCTGAAATAGTATTTGCTTTATAAACACAGGATTCAAGTCCTGTATCTTCGGTAATTAAATTATTCGCAACTAGGTGTTTCCCATGGGTTAAAATATTAAGAAGTCTCAATTTAATTCCTGTTTTTTGAAAACTAATCAAAGGATGAATATGTGCCTCTTTAATAAGGTTTTCCAATTCAATTTGTTTCTTGGTTGTAACAATTGATATGTTTTTTAAAAGATTTATTTTTTTGATGAGTTGCTTGGTTATATGATTACTAGCAATAATTAACTCCGTATTTAATTCCCTATATACATCAATTATAAAATCAAGAGAGCGTTGGTTGTCAACGACCCTAAGATCTCCGTGCCACAAGGAAAATATTTTTTTATGATGATCTATTTCTTGCTGAAGTTGATTGTAAAAAACAGGTACATAAATAGCTTTATCACCATATTTTTTTTTAAAATAGTCATGTTCAAATGGAGAAATTGTAAGTATATGGTCGACGTTGTTTAAAATATTTTCATATTTTTTTAACTTCTTTGACTCTATTTGGTAAAAAACTTTATTTCTGGTTTTACGCGTACTTTTTTTTAGTCCCTGGTAATATAAATGCTCAATATTATGAGCTCTTACAAGTGTTTTTCGATTTTCAAATTGTTTTAATGTTATAGGAAATGTTGTATGCAATCCCTCAAATAATATTGGGTGATTATCTTTTAATAGTGTGTTAATTAAGGTATCAGAACTTCTCGACTTAACAATATAAGGTTTTTGAGATATTAAGTTCTGTAGGTTGTTTTTTCTAGGGTAATAATGAACTTCAATACAGTATTTGTCGAGTTCTCTTCTTTGTGGTCGTCCATATTGATAACAGTGTAAAATGATTTTCACACCCAGTTGATAAAGATGTTTTATTTTGTAAAAGACATCAATAACCCCTCCGTAATTTGGCGGATAAGGAACATCGAATGAAACTAGATGAAGAGTTGTTGGATTTGTATTCAATGGTTATAAGTAAGTAGTGTTTGAAATCTCAATTTAAGAATAAATTATAGGATATAGATAATTGTTGTTGGGATTTTTAATGTTTTTTAGCTGAGGTGTAACTTTGATACTTTTATTTTAGAATCATTAGTTATATTTGTCTTGATTTATTTCCAAGGGGTGGGTAATAAATTTAGTTTTATTTAAACGAATAGAGAAAATTTAAGAGGTTTTATACTGCCCTTTTAATGTTAAAACAGAGATAAATTGAAGAAGAAAAAGATATGTATCGTTGTTTCAACCCTCGGATTAGGTGGGGCTGAAAAAGTAGCAGCATTACAATCGAAAATTTTTACAGATTTGGGTCATACAGTATCTGTTTTGTCTATTTCAAAATTTGATAAAAAACCATTTGATTTTGATGGTGAAATATTCGTTTTAGAGGAGATTGGGTTTGGTGAATTACTGCCCGTAAGAATTGTCAAAAGATTGAGCTTTCTAAAGAAGTATTTACAAGAAAATAAAATAGATCTAATTGTCGATAATAGGTCACGGAAGAATTTTTTTAGAGAACTCTTATTAGTGAGTTTTTTTTACAAAGTAAATACATTCTATATGATTCATAGCCTTGCTATGATACAGGATTCTAATTTTGTACTGCCTATTGTGAGAAGTAAATTCATTTTTAATAAATTGTATAAAAAATCATCTTTACTTGTCTGTGTTTCTAAGGGAATTACATCTAAAATAAAAATACTTCATAATTTTGATAATCTAACAACGGTTTATAATTCATATGATTTAGGTATTGATACAGTTCTACTTGAATCTCAAAAATATGGAAACTATATTTTATTTTACGGAAGGTTAGATGATGAGTCTAAGGATTTAAATTTTTTAATAGAAGCTTATCAAAAATCAATACTTCCAGAGAAAAATATAAAGTTAGTTTTGCTAGGTGATGGACCTCACGAGAAAATGTATAAATCATTGGTTTCGAAATTAAATTTAGAAAATTTAATTATTTTCCATAAAAGATGTGCAAATCCTTTTTCGTTTGTAAGAGCTGCTAAGTTTACGGTTTTAACAAGTCATTATGAAGGGTTCCCTATGTCAATCGTAGAATCTTTGGCATGTGAAACACCTGTAGTAACAGTTGATTGTGAAACTGGACCTAGTGAAATTATAAAAGATAGGTTCAATGGGTTGTTAGTTGAAAAGAATCTTGTAAGTTTTACTGAGGCGTTAAATAGTATGTGTTTAGATAAAAAATTGCTTGACTATTGTAAGCAAAATTGTTTAGAAAGTATCAAGCATTTATCTTATGATGAGATTAAGAAAACATGGGCTGATTTATTGTCGTAGATTAATGTTTATAATAATATAGAAATTGTCAAGGGAAAAAATTAACTGGTCAAGTTTTTGATTTTAATATATGGACTTAATAATGGATTGGTTGCAAAATAAAAAACGAAAAAAACATGAAAGTATTATCTATAGAAATAATGAGTAATTCAGCAGGAATGTTGCTTATAGAAGGCCGTCAAAATACTTTTTCTGTTACGAACCTTGGGAAGTTATTAGCAATACCAAAAGAAGATACGTCAATAAAGAATATGGTAGAATTTCAAACTAATTTTTCTAACTATCTTCAAAGTCAAACTGTTGATCGAGTTGTTTTATGTGAGGGAGGAAATGATTCAAAAAAAATGAGAGTTCGAATGGAATTTTCAGTTCTTAGTGAATGTGAAAAACAATCTATTGAATTTATTACATACCCCACAGGCTCTTGTACAAGGCTGATTAATTTTTCTTATAAAAAAGAGACAAATCGTGTGTTTTTAGATGATTTAAAGGCTTTTAAATTGCCGAAGTAGAGCAAAGCACTGGTTGCTGGTTGGCGTTTTTTAGAGTAATGGTAATCCCATTCAATAGGAGGTATCTGTAGTCCGTTGTAGTCATAAGGGTTCTTGTCGATAACCTGACAGTACAGCAACTTTAGAATTATAGTTGTAATTCTAGACATGAATCTGCCATTTGCTTTTCTTTTAACTCCTTTGAAGCAATATTAGATAAGTTCTCAAGAGTTTTATTGATAAACTCGACTTGGTGATATGCGTTTTTTAATTCTAAATCTAGGTTTTCGTCCAAATTGAGCTTAGGATGTAATTGAGTTTTGCTTGGTTTTCTTTTGGGTATAAATGGATCTTGAGGTTCATTTTCAAATCTGTATGGAGGTGCGTAATAACCTACTTGCTGTTCAAGTGAAAAAGCACCTACTTGTGGCATAGTATCCCCTAACATAAGTAATTTAAAAAGCATCATTTCATGGGGTAAATCATCGTCTCCTTGTCTGACTCCAATTTGTGCAAACCCATTTGGTTCAACTGCTTCAATATTGGCTCCCTTAAGGTGAACTTGCTTGATGTATGGTTGCATGGTTTCTAAGGCCTCAAGTGGTTGCTCAGCTGTACTCAGCATGTTTCCAAAGTCAAATAATAAATTCACGCGAGGGCTATTAACGGCTTCAATTATTTGTACTAACTCTTCGGATTTGAGTACCTCGTGAGGCTCCATGACAAAATGCAAGTCATACTTTTCCGCAGTTTGTGCAACGTTCTTCATTCTTTTGATGCATTTTTGAATAATATCATTCAGCTGCCCTTTATAACGATCGTATACTCTGATGTTTTTTGAGCCTAAGCTGTTCGCTAGATGTATAGATCTACTAATTACTTTTTTTGAAGTGCTGCTAGCTTCAATATTAATATTGAGATTATGCAATTCAAGATAGTTTCTTAGTTTCCGTAATTTCTTTGGGCTGTAATTAGAAATACTTTTATCATTTCCAGCATCTATATGAATATTTACTCCCTGTAGTTTGTTTTCTACTGCGAAAGCACATAAATCAAAAATATCGAAGGAGCTATGCTGTAGGTTGAGGTAAAACGCATAGGTATGTGCGTGTAATTCAATGTGTTCAATACGATCTATAAGTTTCAAAGCCTCAGCAGTATCGTTGATATAGGGATTCCCTTGTAATATCAAATTTCTCAAGGAAGGTATGTTCATTGTCATTATTACAAATTTTATATCTTATAACAAACGTAGCTGTCGAATGTTACCTTAGTGTTTGTTTAATATTAAGATTGTGTATTTTTATGTAGTGTTTGCTCTCTTATTCTGGTGTTATCCAAGAGTATGAATGCCATTTTAGAGTGAATATCTATCTGTTTTGGTTGTAGTTCTTATGAGGTTTAAAAGTAATTAAAATTTGTATGAATCAACTACTCCTGTTCTAATTATGGAAGTTGTTACGTGTTAGGTTTATGTTGTGTTTTAGAGTGCATGGAATAAATAGGAATATAATTTAAGTGGCTTTATCTTTTTTATCTGTATTTAACTTGTTGTTTGTTAGTCTTGTATCTGTGTGTTTGGACGTTGAGTTTCCTTTGGGGATAATTACAACAATAGGGGAGTGGTAAATTAGACTGTTTTGTGTCTAAATTTTCACTATATTTGCAAAATATTCACCTAAGAAGGATAAACGAACTAACTGATTCTATCTCTGAATTATAAATAAATTTCGTTTCATAACTTATATAAGAATTTTTTAAAAAAGGATTACTAGTTTGCTCTAGTGGTATCTTTTACTTTCTAAACTTATTAGCCTATTCCTCGGTCTAAAAGTGTAAGGTTTTTCTTGTGGAAATTATTTTTTTACTTAAAACTATTATTTATATGACAGAAATTTACAATTTGAAGAATTCTGAGGGTTCAGAAAAAATCACAACAGCACTTATTCTTGCTGCAGGCACTGGGAGTCGCTTAAGTCCTTTGACCAATGAAGCTCCAAAATGTTTGACCGTAGTTAATGAAATTGAAATCCTTGGACGTCTTGTAGAGACTCTTCATTATTATAAATTCAAACGCTTGGTTATTGTTATTGGACCATTTGAGCAGCAAATTAGAGATTATCTTAAAAGGGTATCTAAAGATATTATAGTTGAGTATATTATAAGTCCAGTATATAAAACGACAAATAATATTTATTCACTTTGGTTGGCAAGAGAAAAAATGAAGGAATCATTTGTTTTAATTGAAAGTGATTTAATTTTTAAACCTTCTTTATTAGAGGAGATGCTTTCGCCTAATAGAATGGCTGTTTCTCATATGTTACCTTGGATGAATGGTACAACTATTACAATTGATAAACAATTGCCTAGAAAAGTAGCTGCTATTAATCTTGGTGAACATGTGATAAATGAAACCAACTTTAAGACCGTTAATATTTATAGTTTTTCTTTAGAATCGTGGAAACAAGTTGGTAATCAATTAGGTTCGTGGATTTCGAAAGGTAAAGTAAATGGTTATTATGAAGCTGTGTTTTCAGAAATGGTTGCAGATGGTAGTCTAAGTTTTGACTGTGTTTATTTTGATAATGATTTTTGGTATGAAATAGATACCATAGCAGATTTGCACGAATGTGAAAAGAATATGTTATTTACAAAACAACCTTTATCAACTGTAGTCTAGTGAATAATATTTTAAAAAAAGTCTATAAAAATATCCCAAACATTGTCTCGATCCTTGGTGTTTTGCCTTTGGTAATACTGTTTACAGACAACGGCTACCTGTATCTAATTCCTTTGATCATTTATAATAATATAATGGATGATCTTGATGGTATTTTAGCAATTAAACTAAATGCTAAAAGTGAATTTGGAGCTCGGATGGATAATGTTTGTGATGCAGTGTCACATACCATTATTGTTATGTTTGTTGGGTTTCACTATGGTGCTATTTGTGGTATTATTGGTTTAATTGCTGTTGCTGCAATTTTGATACGATCAGTAGCAAGGTTAGATCCTTCTCATACAAATTCAGGAGGTTCTCCTACTAATGAACTTATACGTCACACTTTATTTGCATTACTATTGGCAGAATTATTTAGTTTTGATCCCACTTGGGTCTTAATTATTATGTTTTTATCAAATACGATAACTATGTTTGTACCTTATCTTATGCCTTATTTGATTAGGAGTATGACTAAAAGTGCCATGGCAATATTGCTGGTTAATGTATCACTTATTTTGGCTTGGTTGGTTCCGTATACAGCTCCTGTAATTGCAGCTGGATTTATATTTTCTTATCTTTATTCTATTATTAAAATTAGAGTAAATTCAAAAAAGTAACCTCCCCCCTATGGTGCAAGTTTTTTTGACATCTTCTTAAGATTAGAAAAAAAATATAAGATTTTTCCTTTGATTAGGTGAAAATTAAATAAATTTCAGTAACGAAGAATTGTATTCTGTACCAATATTAGGAGTAAGTAGAAAACTACAAAAATATTTCAATGGTTTTGATTATTGAAATAAACTAAAATAAGGAATTTAGCAACATTTTTAGGTGAAAAACATTCTATTTATAGCTTATTTCTGTATTGTGTTTTTTTTCTTAAATTTAAGAATTATTAAATAACTAGCCTGAGGTAATTAACGAACATTAAAAAAAGAGAAATGAGAAAATCAAATTTGTACATAGTAAGTTTCATGATTTTATGTTTTTTTTCGTGTAAAGACGTAAATAAAACAAAAAATGAGCAAGTCAAATCAGATGAAAAAATGGTAAATGGTAATAAAGTTGATACGAATAAAGACCCAACTTTAAAATCAATATTGGATGAAAAGAAAAACAATTTTGAACTTAAGGCAGATGAGAAAACCAAAAGCATATATAAAGAAGGTATTGACGCGGTGAGAAGTAGTGGTATACTTGAAAACGCGAAACAAGTAGGCGAAATAGCACCCAATTTTAAATTAAAAAACGCTATAGGTAATACAGTTGAATTGACTGAATACTTGAAAAAAGGTCCAGTGGTACTGGTCTGGTACAGAGGAGGTTGGTGTCCTTACTGCAACTTAACTCTTCACCAATTACAAGAAGAATTACCGAACTTTATAGCCAATGGGGCAAGTTTAATAGCAATAAGTCCTGAATTGCCTGACAATTCAGTTACTACGTCTCAGAAAAACAATTTAGAGTTTGAGGTTCTAAGTGATATTGGAAATACGATAGCAAAAAAATATGGAGTTGTCTTTAAACTAACATCCGATGTGTCAGATATCTACAACAATAAATTTAATCTTACAAAATACAATGGAGACGATTCTAGCGAGCTTCCATTGGCTGCAACTTATATAATAAATCAAGAGGGTGAAATAATCTATGCATTTCTTGATGCAGACTACAGAAATAGAGCGGAACCTTCTGAATTAACAAATGTTTTAAAAAATATTGGCAATATCTCAAAGTAAGAGATGCTGAGCTCAAGTAATAAACGTAACAACTACTAAATTTATTTATTAGTAAAAGTAGAAGGTTAAAAAGAGCTTTTAGACTTTGGGAAATACCATTGGGAGTATATAGAAGAGGACACCTCATCGTTTTTTTTAATAAATTATAGAAATACGTGCACGGTAATTTGAGTAACAGTAAGAAAACTTGCAGTTATTATTTTGAATATACTCTCAATAGGTTAAGATTATGATTTTCTTATATATAAGTAAAAACAATAATGGAAAAATGAATATTCCCCAAAAAATTGAAGATTTTATAAATGAATGAGTTGAGTTGGGGAATTTTTGTATTCTTCAATTTTATCCTAATCTAAACGCATTTGAAGATTTTCAAATTGGTATAATAAATTGAATTCAATAATTGAAAAAACTTAAGATACGAATGAAACACAAATATTGTCATTCGAGATGTTTTTCAATGACCTGAACTTTGAACAGGGAATATTAATTCCAAAACATTAAATTGGAGAAAATTCATATCCTAATTTATCATTATTTGATGACAACTTTGAATATATAAAATCAAAAGTAATTTCAAATAATTTCGTAAATCCATGAAACAAGGCAAGACCGTTGCAAGGTACATGACAAAAACAAAGACCCAAACTTAGGATATAAATCATTGTTTGTTAGCTTATTAAGATGTATATTCAAGCCATGAAACTACAAATAACACCTACTTTTGCAGATAGCATTTGTGATTTAC
>NZ_JBAHZZ010000019.1:0-7406 GCF_037132785.1 Flavicella sp.
CTCATGTAAGTAAATGGCATATACAAGCTTACTTTGATGAATTTTGTTTTAGAATTAATAGGTCACAATACAAAGAATCCATTTTTCATAAAACAATTCTTAGAATGGTACTACAAAAACCTAAATATCAAAAAAATATAAAACAGAAACTAGGCGTATAACTCAGAAGGTTTATTTATATAACTGAAATTAAGTTATAGAAAAAAACACCTCCATTATAAATATAATTACATATATTTGTTAACCAAAGGGTTAAACTAAATAGTTGACAATGATTAAAACAAAAGACGCAACAACTGAAAGCTTAATATTAGAAGCCGCTAATAAAGTATTTCAACGCAAAGGAATGGATGGCGCAAGAATGCAGGTAATTGCCGATGAAGCAGGAATTAATAAAGCGATGCTTCACTATTATTTTAGAAGCAAACAGCAATTGTTTGAAGCCGTATTTAAAAAAACATTTGCTTCATTTGCTCCACAAATCATTAAAATTCTAAATGAAGACTCACCTATTGAGGACAAGATTAGAAGTTTTACGTTTAACCATATTTCATTTATCATACAGCATCCGTATTTACCAAATTTTATTTTTCAGGAACTCAATAGAAATACGGAATTCATCTTAATAATAAAAGAAGAAATAGGTCTTCCTAATCTCGATAAATTTAAAAAACAAGTACAAAAAGAAGTTGAAGAGGGGGTGTTAAAACCCATTAAGGGCGAACAATTATTTATCAACATTTTGGCTCTAAACATTTTCCCGTTTCTTACAGGTCCGTTAATAAAAGCGGTTGTAGATATAGACGACATCAACTATAACAAACTATTAGAAGAGCGAAAAACAGAAGTTGCAAACTTTATTATCAATTCAATAAAAGCATAAAATGTATCAAAAAATAGTAATATTTTGTAGCCTCTCCCTTATTTTTAGTATAAAAATAACAGCGCAGAACACGTCTATCTTAACTTTGGAAGATGCCTATACAAAAGCAGAGGCAAATTATCCGCTTCTTTTAAAAGAAGGCCTATTAAATGAGGTTTCCGAACTTAATTCTGCGATCATCAAAAAAGGGAAACTGCCAACCATTACACTTAATGGTGTTGGGCAAATACAGTCTGAAAATTTAAGCATTGGCACAGCAGGAACCCCTGTGAATATAGACCTTCCTTTAGGAACTTACAAAGGATACATTGATGCTAATTACAATCTATATAATGGTGGTTTAACTAAAGCCCAGCAGCAAATTGAAGTCGCATTTTTAAAAATGAATCAGCAAAAACTTAAGGTGTCACTCCGTACTTTAAAAGATAGAGTGAATACACTCTTTTTTGCTATTAAACTTTCACGCCAACAACAATTGTTGCTCAATACCTCTATACAAGATATTAACACCAACATAGAATACATGCAAGTTGGTTATGATAACGGAACGGTTTTAGAAAGTGAGCTTTCAAAATTAAAAGTTCGCAAATTAGAATTACAATCTGAGGATATACGATTTACAGGTAATATTAAGGCTTATTTTGGAGTCTTAAACATGCTTTTGGACACGACCTATCCGGAGGTTACCGAATTGCAACTTCCTGAAATGGGTTTAATGGACTACAACCCAAATATTTCAAGACCCGAACAAGACTTTTACGACTCACAGAAAGATTTTTTACAAGCGAAAGAAAGTACTATCAATGCTGGAAGAAAGCCTAAAATTTCTTTGTTTGCACAAGGCGGAATTGGATATCCCAATCCCGTTAATTTTTCGGATGTTTCTAACGCTACTTATGCTTTGGGAGGGCTTCGTATAAACTGGAACATTCTAGATTGGGGAATAGTTGAAAAAGAACGCGAAAAAATAAAGATACAGGTGCAGCAAACACAAGTAGATAAGGAAACTTTTGAATTTAATATTGCGTCACAACAAAAAGAATTCACAGAGAAAATAACGGCCCTACAACTGCAAATTAATAACGATACTAAAATTGTAGCCCTTCAAAAAGATATATTATCACAAACGCAAGTACAACTACAAGAAGGAGTAATCAATACCAACGATTATTTAATACAAGTCAATGCCGAATTATCGGCACGACAACAGTTAGAATTACATCAAGTACAAGTACAACAATTGCGAGTAAATTATTTAACCCTATATGGAAAATTATAAGATTATGACGTTTAAATCAATATCCATCATCACTACAGCAATACTGTTGTTTTCTTGTGGC
Source organism: Flavicella sp. (assembly GCF_037132785.1). Lineage (GTDB taxonomy): Bacteria > Bacteroidota > Bacteroidia > Flavobacteriales > Flavobacteriaceae > Flavicella. The sequence continues at coordinate 2,224 of NZ_JBAHZZ010000019.1, forward strand.
AATGGAGAAAAATCAGATGCCTACGGAAATTTTGAAGCCACAACAATAACCGTAAGTGCCAAAGGAAATGGCGAGTTGGAACAATTCAATATAAAAGAAGGAATGATTCTTCAAAAAGGTATCAATATAGGTTTGATAGATACCACACAACTTTATTTGGAGAAATTAGAAATCATCGCAAAATTGGAATCTCTGGACTTAAAACTACAGGAAGCGGCACCTGAAATTGCCGTTTTATTAAAACGAAAAAGTAATTTAGACAGAGAACGCAACAGAACCAAAAACCTTGTAGCCAAGAAAGCAGCAACACAAAAGCAGCTCGATGATTATAATGGCGAAATAGATGTGGTGAACCAACAAATAAATTCTACCAAACGGCAGATAAATATTGCCAATCGAAGTATTCTGTCCGAACGAAAACCTTTAGAAGCTCAAATTGCAGCTTTTAAAAACAAAATAGACGACCACAAGATTAACAATCCTATCCAAGGTACTGTATTGACCACTTTTGTAGAACTTTCCGAACTGGTAAACCAAGGCAGTCCTTTATATAAAATAGCGAACCTTAACACCTTAAAATTGCGTGCCTATACTAGTTCGCTGTTACTTCAAAAGGTGAAATTGAATGATAAAGTGACTATTTTAATAGATAGTGATGAGGATAGTTATAGAGAACTAGAAGGTATAGTTACTTGGATTGCAGACCAAGCCGAGTTTACGCCTAAAAGTATTGAGACCAAAGAAGAACGTGTCAATTTAGTCTATGCGCTGGATGTTGAAGTTAAAAACGACGGCACACTTAAAATAGGAATGCCAGCAGAGGTGATTTTTAATACTAAAACAACAGATTAATGGCTGCAATTACTGTTGACCATATTACAAAAACCTATGGTGATGTCCTTGCTCTAAACGATGTTTCCTTTTCTGTAGAAAAAGGAGAGCTGTTTGGACTTATTGGTCCTGATGGAGCAGGTAAATCTACCCTTTTCAGGATATTGACCACACTTTTACTTGCGGATAAAGGTGAAGGTACTGTGGTAGGACACCCTTTAGTAAGCCAATACAAAGAAATACGCAAAAAAGTAGGTTATATGCCTGGGCGTTTTTCTTTGTATCAGGATTTGACCATAGAAGAAAACCTATCTTTTTTTGCCACCATATTTGGTGCAACATTTGAGGAGAATTATGAGCTGATAAAAGATATCTACGTTCAAATAGAGCCCTTTAAAAAGAGGTTAGCGGGTAAGCTTTCTGGAGGAATGAAGCAAAAGCTGGCATTGTGCTGTGCCCTTATCCATAAACCTGAAGTCTTGTTTTTGGATGAACCAAGTACAGGAGTTGATGCTGTAAGTCGCGTAGAATTTTGGGAAATGTTAAAAAAACTAAAAGCCAAGGGCATTGCTATTTTGGTAAGTACACCATATATGGACGAAGCTACATTGTGTGATAGAATTGCACTAATTCAAAATGGAGAAATTTTAAAAATTGATTCGCCACAGCAAATGATTGCCAATTTTGAGAAACCACTTTACGCTATAAAATCCAAAAAAACCTACAAGTTGTTAAATTATTTACGAACACAAGATTTTACAGAAAGTGTTTTGCCGTTCGGTGAAAACTTACATTTAATCACCAAAGAGGTATACGAAAAATCACAACTAGAACTTCATTTAAAATATGCTGGATTTTCAGATGCTAAAATAGCAGTAATTCAGCCAACCATAGAGGATATATTTTTAGATATTAGTCAGCCTGTAGCTAGCTAATATTGGAAGTACAAGACCAGACCTACAGGTGTATCTGACGATAAAAGAAGTCTCTTTGTAGTCTGTAATTTGAGAGATATAAGGAAATTTTTGTAACCATATAAAATTCATTAACAAGTAAATCTTAATAAAATGAACACACCTTTTGCTATAGAAGTCGATAAATTAACCAAGCGTTTTGGTGATTTTACTGCTGTTGACGCCATTACCTTTAAAGTAAAAAAAGGGGAGATATTTGGTTTTTTAGGTGCTAATGGTGCAGGAAAGACAACCGCAATAAAAATGCTAATAGGTTTAAGCAAACCCTCTGATGGGTTGGGTAAGGTGGCGGGATTCAATATAAACACTGAAACAGAAAAAATCAAAAAAAACATAGGCTATATGTCGCAAAAATTCAGTCTGTATGATGATTTAACAGTATCAGAAAATATACGCTTTTATGGAGGTATATATGGACTTTCTAGAAAACGAATCAAAGAAAAAACATCAGAAATATTTGAGGAACTAAATCTTATAGAAGTAGCAAAATCATTGGTTGTATCCTTGCCTTTGGGATGGAAACAACGTTTGGCATTTGCTATATCAATGGTACACGACCCAGATATTGTTTTCCTTGATGAACCAACTGGAGGTGTAGACCCAAGAGTACGACGACAGTTTTGGGAAACCATTTATGAGGTCGCTGAAAAAGGACGCACCATTTTTGTAACCACTCACTATATGGACGAAGCTGAATATTGCGATAGGGTTTCTATAATGGTGGAAGGGAAAATAAAGGCGTTGGATACACCAGATAATTTAAAACAACAATTTAATGCTGCGTCTATGGACGCTGTGTTTTTAAAACTAGCACGCTAATGTTTAAAATATTTTTAGCTTTTGTGAAAAAAGAATTGCTGCACATCATTCGTGATAAACGTACGCTACTCATTCTCTTTGGGATACCAGTAGTTCAGGTGCTCATTTTTGGTTATGCTGTAAGTACTGAATTTAAGGATGTCTCTATAGATGTATTGGATTATGCCAAAGACGAAACCAGCTTACAGTTGATACAGCACATTCAAAGTTCAGGACATTTTTCACTTCATAGAATATTGACTTCTGAAACTCAAATGGAAGATAGTTTTAAAGAAGGTACTGCAACATTGGTCATGGTAATTCCAAAATATTTTTCTTCTGATTTTTACGGAAATAAACATGTGAATATTCAATTAATTGCAGATGGTTCCGACCCTAATAAGGCAAATGCCTTAGTACAGTACACCACCACAATGATTCAAAGTTTTGAAAAAAACAGGTTGCAGAGAGCAGAAAACCCAATGCTGATTACCATTGAAGACAGAATGCTGTACAATCCGCAATTGCTAAGTTCCTATAATTTTATACCTGGTACAATTGCTATGATTTTACTTATTATTTCAGCAATGCTCACCTCTCTTACTATTGCTAAGGAAAAAGAACTGGGTACGATGGAAATTTTACTGGTATCACCTTTACCTCCATTGCTTATTATTCTTGGAAAAGTGACTCCATATGCATTCCTGTCGTTTATTGATGCCGTTTTAGTACTTGTTATTGGTCACTTTGTATTTAAAGTCCCCATAATGGGAAGTCTTACTCTATTGCTATTGTGCTGTTTGTTGTATGTAATTGTAGCCTTATCGCTTGGAGCGTTAATTTCTACAAAAGCAAAGACACAACAACAGGCAATGTTAACTTCTTTAATGGGCTTAATGCTGCCCACAATGATTTTATCAGGCTTCATTTTCCCTTTTACAAGCATGCCTGAAATATTACAAGTTATAGGACATATTATACCTGCTACTTATTTTATTGACATATTAAAAGGGGTAATGCTTCGTGGTGTTGGCTTTCAATTTGTTGCAATTGATATTGCTGTTTTAGTGGGAATGGCCTTGTTTTTATTACTTATGGCATGGAAAAATTTTAAAATACGATTGGAATAATGAACATATTAGCCTACCTCATACAAAAGGAATTTATACAGATAATACGCAACAAAGCTATTTTGCCTATGATGACGATATTACCCATTGTTCAGTTGATTGTACTGTCTAATGCTGCTTCCAGCGAAGTTAAAAATGTAAATGTTGTGGTTGTAGATTTAGATCAAAGTGAAAGCTCACGCTCATTGAGTCAGAAAATCATTGCCAATGATAGGGTTTCACTTATTGCTACTCCCTTTAGTGTAGATGAAGCGTACGACTATTTACAAGGTAATAAAAGTGATGTTATACTTGAGATTCCTCCTAATTTTGAGAAAGACTATATTACGGGAAAGATGCCCAAAATACAGCTATTGGTTAATGCGACTAACGGACAGCAAGCATTAGTAGGTTCAGGTTATTTAAAAAATATTATAGCATCGTTCAATGCAGAATTAATTCAGAAAGTAAGCCCCGATATTTATGTTTCAAAGAAAAGTCAGATTACCATATCCTCCAGAAACTGGTACAATCCGGAATTAAAATACACCCATTTTATGGCTCCTGGTATTCTTGCTCAACTTACGGTATTGCTTACCATTATACTCTCTGCTATGAATATTGTACGCGAGCGAGAAGTAGGCACTATCGAACAAATTAACGTTACACCACTTAAAAAATGGCAATTCATTTTAGGTAAATTAATTCCGTTTTTATGTATCGGACTCGTGCTCTTTACTGTTGGAATCATAGCTAGTAAGTTAATTTTTGATATTCCCATGTTGGGAAGTCTACCCTTAATTTTTGGTTATGCAGTCATCAACATTATTGCCGTTTTAGGTTTTGGATTACTTATTTCAAATTTCTCGAATACCCAACAACAAGCCGTTTTTACAGCCTTCTTTTTTATCATCATTTTTGTGTTGATGGCAGGACTTTTCACACCCATTGATAGTATGCCAAAATGGGCACAACAATTGACTATTGCAAACCCTTTGACACATTTTATTTCGGTATCTAGAAAAGTACTGATGAAGGGAAGTGGCTTTTGGGATATACGATTTGAGTTTTTATATACCTTTATTTTAGCGATAATTTTTAATGGATTAGCAGTATGGAGCTATAAAAAGCAGGTGTAATGGGCAATACTCAATGAAATATTGAAATTGAATTGTTGATAATCCAATAGAGGTGTCGTTATATCTGTATCACATAGTAGAACCTAAATTCATGAATAGAAACCTAAAACGATATTTAAGAATGCTTTGGTAATTTGGATATTATTTTTGATACATTAGTTTCAAAAAAAACATCTTTAGGTGTGATCATATAAGACCGTTGCAAGGTACATGACAAAAACAAACATCCAAACTTAGGATATAAATCATTGTTTGTTAGCTTATTAAGATGTATATTCAAGCCATGAAACTACAAATAACACCTACTTTTGCAGATAGCATTTGTGATTTAC
>NZ_JBAHZZ010000021.1:0-11889 GCF_037132785.1 Flavicella sp.
AAGAGCAATACCAACTCATGTAAGTAAATGGCATATACAAGCTTATTTTGATGAATTTTGTTTTAGAATTAATAGGTCACAATACAAAGAATCCATTTTTCATAAAACAATTCTTAGAATGGTACTACAAAAACCTAAATATCAAAAAAACACAAAACAGATACTAGGCGTATAACTCAGAATAAAATTATTGACTAATTTCTATAGTGTAACAATCATTATGCTGAAGATTATCGAGAATAAAGTGTTGGATATCTATCAAAAAGAAGTATATTTGCACTCGTTTTAAACAAAACAAAATTAAATATAAACATATGTACGCAATTGTAGAGATAGCAGGGCAGCAGTTTAAAGTAGCAAAAGACCAAAAAGTATACGTACACCGTTTACAGTCTGAAGAAGGATCAAAAGTAACTTTTGATAACGTTCTTTTGGTTCAAGATGGTGGAAATGTATCTATTGGCGCCCCAGCTATAAAAGGAGCTAAAGTAACGGCTAAGATATTAGGTCACTTAAAAGCTGATAAAGTAATCGTTTTCAAAAAGAAACGTAGAAAAGGATATAAGACAAAGAACGGACACCGTCAGCTCTTAACTGAAATCCAAATAGAAGGTATCGCTGTAGGCGGTGCTAAGAAAAAAGCAGCTAAAAAAGAAACTGTAGCAACTGAAGCAGCAGCTCCTAAAAAGGCTCCAGCTAAGAAAGAAGCAGTAAAGAAAGAAGATAAAAAATAAACGATCTGTTTAGACAGGTAATAAAATCAAGAAATTATGGCTCACAAGAAAGGTGTCGGAAGTTCGAAGAATGGTAGAGAATCAGAATCGAAACGTCTAGGTGTAAAAATATTTGGTGGTCAAGCGGCAATCGCTGGTAATATTCTAATTCGCCAGAGAGGAACTAAACACTATCCAGGTGAAAATGTTTACATGGGGAAAGATCATACTTTACATGCTAAAGTTGATGGTTTAGTGAAGTTTACTAAAAAGAGAGATAATAGATCTTATGTGTCTATTGAAGCTTTTGAAGCTTAAGAAATAAGATTTTTTAAATCTAAAAACTCCCTTCCATATCGGTAGGGAGTTTTGTTGTTTTAGTTTATAAACAGTAAGGTTTATAGATTTTAGCTGGAATAATATATATTTACAGTATGCAAATTCTTTATGATATAGCGGTATTTTTAGTTGGTGGGTTGTTAAAAATCATGGCTTTATTTAGTCCTAAATTAAAACTTTTTGTAAGTGGTAGAAAAGAGGTCTTTCCAAAGTTAAAGGGGATAATTGCAGATTCAGATACTGTTTTTTGGTTGCATTGTGCATCTTTAGGTGAGTTTGAACAAGCACGACCGATTATAGAAAAGCTAAGAAATCAATACAATAATTGTAAAATAGTGCTTACCTTTTTTTCTCCTTCTGGCTATGAGGTTCAGAAAAATTATAAATTAGCAGATGTTGTTGTTTATTTACCTCTTGACTCAACCTCTAATGCAAAAAAGTTTTTGGAATTAGCACAACCCTCTGTTGCTGTTTTTGTGAAATATGAGTTCTGGCCTAACCTATTATCAGAACTTAAGAATACTAATATTCCCACCATTTTGGTATCGGGAATATTTAGGCAAGATCAGATCTTTTTTAAAAGTCACGGTGGTTGGATGCGGTCAAAACTAAAAGCCTTTTCTCATTTCTTTTTACAAGATGAAAATTCTTCAGGTTTATTGAATTCCATTGGATTTGAGAACACTACTGTTTGTGGTGATACTAGATTTGATAGAGTATATGATATTTTAGATCGAGAGAATAAACTTGATTTTATAGAGGAGTTTGTGGGCGATTCTTATGTTTTTGTTGCGGGCAGCACCTGGCCAGAAGATGAAGATCTATTGGTAAATTATATTTTGGAGAACTCTAAGAAGAATGAGAAAATTATTATCGCTCCACATAATATCAAATCAGAGGCAATAGCTAATTTAAAAGCTGCTTTCGGAGATACTGCAGTTTTGTTTTCTGAAAAACAAGGGAAACACTTAAAGAGCTTCAAGGTGTTTATAATTGATACGATTGGTGTTTTGACAAAAATATACAGTGTAGCAGATGTTGCTTATGTAGGTGGCGGTTATACAAAGAGTGGAATTCACAATGTATTGGAGCCTGCTACTTTTGGAATCCCTGTTGTGATAGGTCCGAATTTTAAAAAGTTTAAAGAGGCCGTTGATTTAGTAGCTATTGGAGGCTGTATTTCTACAAGTAATCAGTTGTCGGTTAATAAGATTTTAGTGGAATTTAGAGATAATGAAGACGTAAGAAAGGAAAAAGGACAAATAGCCTTGTCGTATATCAAAGATAGCTTAGGGGCTTCAGATACGATTCTTAGGTATGTTAAATCATTAGAATAAATATAATTATTAGCTCGTTTTGTCTTAATATTGGTTGAGGATATTCATAAAATATTCATTGGGGAAGATTCTATCTTGTGAGGGAAATCCTGTTTAATCATCATATATTCAATGAATATCATTCCTGTTACATACTTCGTATTTATTGAGCGTTAGAGATGTTTAACTTCGAATAAATTTTGTTTATAGTACTTTTTGTTAGAACTTTGTAGGTTAATAGGAGATGGGATGACGGATATATTGGTAGATTCTTTTGGTAGGCAAATAACTTATTTGCGATTGGCAGTTACTGATCGTTGTAATTTGCGTTGTACTTATTGTATGCCTGCAGAAGGTGCTGCAATAGTAGAACGAAAAGAATTATTAACTTTTAAAGAAATGTATCGAATTACAAGGGTACTTTCTGAATTGGGGATAAATAAAGTTCGATTGACTGGAGGAGAGCCTTTTGTAAGAAAAAATTTTATAGATTTTATAAAAATGTTGTCATTCAACGAACTTTTACATGAAATTAATATAACAACAAACGGGGTTTTAATTATCGAGTATATTGAAGTATTAGAGCAATTAAAAGTAAAGACCATCAACTTAAGTATTGACAGTTTAGATGCGTCTAATTTTGCTGAAATTACAAGAAGAGATGTGTTTGATAAAGTATGGGACACCTATGAGAAACTAAAGAACAGTTCTCTACGATTAAAGTTAAATATTGTTGTTCAGTCCGGAGTTAATACCTCAGAAATAAATGATTTTGTAGCTTTGACAGAAAGAGAAAATATTGAAATTCGTTTTATTGAAGAAATGCCTTTTAATGGCGTGGGGAAAAGAATAACAGCTGAGGTTTGGGATTTTAATAAGATTTTACATGAAATAAAATCAACCTATTCGAATGTTGAAAAATTACCGATCGCAAAATCTTCAACATCTCATATGTTTCAAGTAAAAGGCTATAAAGGTGTTTTTGGAATCATTCCTGCTTATACACGTACTATTTGTCATGATTGTAATAGGCTGAGAATTACTTCAACAGGATTGTTGAAAAACTGTTTGTTTGATGAAGGAGTGTTTAATATTAGAGATTATATTAGGGATGGTGTAAGTGATGCCGAATTAAAACAATTATTTATTGATCTGGTAGCGAAAAAACCTAAAAATGGATTCGTTGCTGAGTCAAATAGACTGAAAATAAATCAGGTATCTGAAAGTATGTCTTCTATTGGAGGGTAAAAAAACGAATTATGACTAAAAAAAGAACGCCTAAAAAAACAACAATCCTAATCATTATTTCGATAATTTCTATGTTGATTTTTTCGAACTTTGATTTGACCAAAGAGATGCTTATTCCTCTGGGAGAAAAATATTGGTTGTTACCAGTACCGGCTCTTTTTCCAGTCTTTTTCTTGTTTTTATATATAAATATTACTTATCTGAAATTTTCTTATGCAGAAGGAAAAAATTTGGCTCAAAAGATTTGTTTTGGCTTATTAAATACTGCGATTTTTATTTTTATTTTTTATATAGGATTTATTTTTTGGAAATACAGTTTAGGAGATATTGATGTTGCTTTTTTCGGAAAAGTTAAAAAAGTTTTTCAGCTGAATTTTAGAAACTTGTTTTTCTGGGTGTTTTATCAAAGTATTTTTATGGCTTATGGAGTTTCAATATTGAAAATTATGGTGAGTAAAATGAAAAAATAATTCAAGAATATTTCTTGATTAAAAAGAATAAGGAATGATTAATGTTTTGGAAGCAAAAAATATAATTTTATCAAATAGTCAAGATTACGGAATAGAATCTGTTGACTTTATTGACTCTTTAGGGCGTGTGTTAAAGGAGGATATCTTCGCTGACCGTGATTTCCCTCCTTTCGATAGAGTTTGTATGGATGGGATTTCTCTTTCTTATTCTGTTTTTGTAAAGGGGAAAAGAGAGTTTGTGATTGAAGGTGTACAAGCCGCTGGAAGTCCCCAAAAAACATTGATGAATTCTGATAACTGTTTGGAAGTAATGACAGGTGCAATGGTGCCAATCAATTCTGATATAGTGATACCATATGAACTGATTGAAATTGAAAATGGCATCGCCAAAATTTCAATAGATGAAGTAAAAGAATTACAGAATATACATTTAAGAGGAAAAGATAAATCAGAAGGTGATTTATTGATACCCAAAAATAAAAAAATTACAGCCGCTGAAATTGGTGTTTTGGCAACAGTAGGAAAGATAAAAGTTTTGGTAGCAAAACGACCTAAAGTATTGATTGTTTCAACAGGTGACGAATTGGTCGATGTATCAGAAAAACCCTTAGAACATCAAATACGAAGAAGTAATGTTTATAGTATACAGGCTTTGTTATTGAATTTAAGTGTGTCATCGGATATAAAACACCTTGCAGATGATAAAGATTCTTTACTCAAGGAGATTGCACGTTCTTTAAAAGAATATGACGTATTGCTTTTTAGCGGTGCTGTTTCTAAAGGAAAGTTTGATTATATCCCTGAAGTTCTGGACGAGTTAGGTGTAGAAAAATTATTCCATAAAGTAAAACAACGTCCTGGAAAACCCTTTTGGTTCGGACGCAGAGCGTCTTTAATAACCTATAATGATGACATTACGAATAACTCTAAGAAAAACACTGTTGTATTTGCATTTCCAGGAAATCCAGTATCTGCTTATGTAAATTGTTTGAAGTATTTTTATCCATGGTACGAGAAATCTGTTTTTGGAAAGGAAAAGGAAAGAGAAGTTGCTCGTTTGTCGGACGACTTTAATTTTAAGGCAAATATCACTTATTTTCTACAGGTTCAATTGAAAAATATCGATGGAGAGTTGATTGCAGTGCCGTTATCAGGAAACGGATCAGGAGATTTAGCAAACTTAACCGAAGCAAGTGCCTTATTAGAATTACCTGCAAACCGTACTGAATTTAAAAAGGGAGCTGTTTTTCCTGTTATTAGATATCGCTAGGTCTAAAAGTTTAGTTTTGAGTAAAAAATGTATTTATGGATGAGCGTATAATATATGTCAATCAACAGTGATTGTGAAAACAGCAAAGAATAAAGAATTAAAAGGAATAACCCAAAATTAAAAACGTTTAACATTGTGAGTAATTTTACACATTTAAGTAATAGCGATCAACCTAAAATGGTGGATGTAGGTGAAAAAAAAATCACAAAAAGAGAGGCAACTGCGAAAGCCACAATGTTTTTAGGTAAAGAAATTATATCATTATTCGAGAACAAAGAATTAAAGACTAAAAAAGGTCCTGTTTTTCAAACCGCAATCATAGCAGGGATTCAAGCAGTAAAAAAAACTTCTGACTTAATTCCCATGTGTCACCCATTGTTAATTCATGGAGTAGATGTAACTATCAATATTGTAGATTCAGAACATATAGAACTGTTTTGTACCGTAAAAATTGAAGGAAAAACAGGAGTTGAAATGGAAGCTTTGACAGGGGTTAATATTGCCGCATTAACGGTTTATGATATGTGTAAATCAGTTTCACAAGATATGTGCATTAAAGAGGTTCTTTTGGTTAAAAAATCTGGTGGTAAATCAGATATTAATAAAAAATAAATGAAAAAACATAGAAAACACGCAAAATTGACGCTGAGGAATAACGGTGATTTTGGACCTAATGAAGTTGCTTTTGTAGGTGTTAAATGCGGAGCTATTTTGGATCTTGTTACAAAAATTAGTGCAGAACTACACGCAAGAGTAAAAATAGCTTATGCCGATGCTTCTCATGGAAAAGACAATATAGCTCCAGTTTTTGATACGTATACATATCACGCTTCAGGAGATACAATTATTTCATCAGACATCAAAAAAAATATTTTTAACGAACGTATTCGTTTCTCAAACTACGATTTAGTATTGGTGAATGGGAATCATTTTCCGGCGAAAAAACAAATTGTTTTTTTAGACCCTGAAAAGGAAAATTCTATTGAAAAAAGAATTGAACAGTTGAATGACGTTCAGTTTTTTATCAGAACACAAAAAGACTTTGAAGTATTTTCTTGTTTAAAAGAAAAATATCCGAATTACAAGGAAATCCCTGTGTATTCCATAAATGATATTTCAGCTATTTCAATCCATATCTTACAATTGGTCCAGCAAGAAGTTCCTAAATTAAATGGACTTGTATTAATCGGAGGTAAAAGTACACGGATGGGAGAAGATAAATCTCAGCTTTCATATTACGGAATCCCACAAGGTGATTATACTGTTCAATTATTAGAAAATAAAGGTTTAGAAACCTATGTGTCTGTGAGAGCAGATCAAAAAGCAGAAAATCGTAAAACGATTGAGGATGCTTTTGTTGGATTAGGTCCTTTTGGGGCTATTTGTTCCGCTTTTAGAGAAAACCCAAATGAGGCTTATTTGGTTTTGGCAACAGATTTGCCTTATGTTTCTGATGAGCTGCTAAAGACTTTGTTAAAAAAGAGAAACCCAAAAAAAATTGCAACAGCAATAAAAGGAAAATCCTCTAAATTTATGGAACCGCTTATTACAATATGGGAACCTAAAGCGTATCCTGTTTTATTGAGTTATTTGGCGCAAGGATATTCTTGTCCTAGAAAAATTTTAATCAATTCAGATGTTGAAATAGTTGAAGTTGAAGATGACCTGATTAGAAACGTAAATACACCTGACGAATTTGAAAATATAAAACAAGAATTGAACACGTTAAAATAGTACAAGATGATATTAGATAAAAGAATTCCATTAAGTTACTGGTTTAAAATCATTCGATTTGATATGTTTATTATGGGGCTGTTTTCTTCGTTTGTGTTTATCCTTTCCCTGTATTTAAAGCAACTAACGATCCCTTTTAGTATAGTTGCTTTTTTAGGTACTGCTATTTCATTGTTGTTATCGTTTAAATTAAGTCAATCCTATGATCGTTGGTGGGAAGCTAGAAAAATATGGGGTTCGATCGCAAATGACTCTCGAAGTTTTGTCATTCAATTAAAAAATTTCACTAACGGAGCTGATCCAGAGTTGGTAAAGAGAATGGGATTTCGTCAAATGGGGTGGTGTTATGTTCTAGGCAATGATTTGAGGGAATTAGACTCTCTTGAAGTTGCAAAGGAATTTGTTTCTACAGAAGAATTAAAAGTGTTAAAAACAAGCCAAAACAGAGCCCTAACCTTATTAGATTTTCATAATAGAGATTTGTTAGAATTACATAAATCAGGGAGTATTAATGACTATCAGCAGATTCAGATAGATAATACAATTGTTCGACTCTGTGCTTCTATGGGGAAATCAGAACGAATTAAAAATACATGTTTTCCGAAAACATATAGAATGACTTTGCATTTGTTTGTGTATATATTTTTAATATCACTATCGTTATCATTAACTGATTTGCATATATTTGTTGAAATACCCCTGTTAATGGCAATCTCCCTACCGTTTTTCTTATTAGAGAAGATAGCAATAACAATTCAAGATCCATTTGAAAATAGACCAACCGACACTCCTATAACTAGTATTGCTAGAACTATTGAAATAAACTTAAAGCAATTATTGGGTGAAAAAGAAATACCCGAAAAATTGATTTCTGACACCTATTATATTTTATAAAACTTTAAACAATGGATCCATTAGCATTTTACAAGAACGAACGTAATCATTATAAAAAGTTATTGACTGCTGTTCAAAAGGAATTGATTTGGCTGAGTTGGATTCGATTTTCGGCTTTTTTAATCACCGTTTTTTTTGTGTATTATTTTTTTGGCAACACCCAGGAAATGTTACTAACGACTATATTTGGTGGAGCTATATTTTCTTTTTTTTTAAAACGTTATTGGAAAAAAAAGGAGGAAAAGCAAGCTTATATTTCTTTTGTTGACATTAATGAACTGGAAATAGCGGTGCAAAAAGGTGATGTTTCTAAATTAGAAACAGGCGAAGAGCTTAAAGACGCAACACATGCATTTAGTTATGATATAGATTTATTTGGTATTGGTTCTTTCTTTCAACTTGTTAATAGAACGGTTACCAGTGCAGGAAAGCAAAAATTAGTATCGTTGCTTAGTGCGAATGATATAGAGCATATTAAAAAAAAACAAAAGTCTATTACCGAATTGGCTGGTATTCCTAAATGGCGGCAACAATTTTCGGCATTAGCAGGTTCTGTAGAAACTGAGGTGAAACCAGATGAAATTCTACATTGGATGAAAAAACATAAAACTTCTATACCTAAGTGCTATCGCTGGTTACCTAGATTGTTTGCTGTGGTTTCTTTGTGTTTAATTATTTGGATTTCTTTTTTTAATTTACCATTTTCAATTTTGACGATATGGTTTTTTATTGGGATTGGTTTTTCTGTCCGTTATTTGAAAAATGTAAATGATTTATACCATAAGGCAACAAAGGCAAAAGCTACATTTCAACAATATTATAAATTGTTAGAGGTTTTAGAAGAAACTAAATTTTCTTCTGAAGCATTAAAACATCAACATGATAAAATTTGTGTTAACGCTAAAAAATCTTCTGAACTGATGAAGGAGTTTTTTGAGTATTTAAATGCATTAGATCAACGGAATAATGTCATTTTTGCCATTTTTGGAAATGGTTTGTTATTATGGGATATTAAGCAAGCCTCTCGAATTGAAAACTGGATGTCTAATTATAAAGACCAAGTAGAAGACTGGTTTGAAGTAATATCTTTTTTTGATTCACAGAACAGTTTGGCAAATTATGTTTTTAATCATCCGACTTATAAATTCCCTGTTATAGTAGAAGAGGGTGCTGTAATTGATGCAAATAATTTAGGGCATCCGTTATTGTCATCTATAAAACGAATTACAAGTAATTGTAAAATGCAAGGAGATTCTTTTTTTATTGTGACAGGTGCAAATATGGCTGGAAAGAGTACGTTTTTAAGGACAATTTCATTGAATATTATGATGTCAAATGTGGGACTTCCTGTGTGTGCACAACAGATGAAATATAAACCGATAAAATTAATTACCAGCATACGTAATTCAGATTCATTGTCTGAGAATACTTCTTATTTTTTCTCTGAATTGAAAAGATTGAAATTTATTGTTGACAGCCTAAAAAGAGAATCTTATTTTATTGTTCTGGACGAAATATTAAAAGGAACAAATAGTATGGACAAAGCCCAAGGTTCTCAAAAGTTTGTTGAAAAATTGGTGAATTCAAATGCTACAGGTGTTATTGCTACTCACGATTTAAGTTTATGTGAAATAGCAGAAGAGTATCCACAGATTGAAAATTATTATTTTGATGCAGAAATTAAAAATGATGAATTATTTTTTGACTATAAATTGAAAAAAGGTGTTTGCCAAAACATGAATGCATCGTTTTTGTTGCGTAAAATGGAAATAATATAAGTTTGTAATCGTATATTTTTCTATTGTTTAGATAATCGGACTTGATCTTGAAATTTGAGTCTGTTTTTGAACAAAACTAAAATTCTCAGGGATGCGAGTTTACCCAAACCTCTCCGTCTTCAAAATGTTCTTTTTTCCAAATAGGTACGGTTTTTTTTAGTGAGTCAATAGCATATTGACAAGCTTCAAAAGCTGCGATTCTGTGGGATGCAGAAACTGCAATAATAACAGGAATATCTCCAATGTATAACATTCCCTCAGCATGGTGAATCGCAATTTTTAAAACATCAAACTTCTCCAGAATTCTTTCGGCAATTAATTGCATCTCTTTTATAGCCATTGGAGAGTAAGTAGAAAAATCGAGTTTTTCAACTTTTTTTCCTTGGGTTTTATTTCTAACTGTACCTACAAAAATATCAATACCACCACATGTAGGATCATCCACAAAATCATAACAATCTTGTAGAGATAATTTTTCGGGAGTTAGTTTTATAGAAATTTTTTTCATACGTTTTAAGAAAAGAACCCTGAACTTTCATTCTGAACTAATGAAGGATTTCGAAGGGTGTTTATGTGTTTTTTTGGAATAATAATGAATTTACTTAGTTTCGACGAAGACCTAAAATTAACAGCATTTTAGCCTCCACTTACCGGAGGGATAATTGCAATAATGTCATCCGGATTAATTATGGCATCCTCAAAAGCATAGGTTTCGTTAATAGCAACTGCGTAAGAACTGTGATTTTTTAATTGAGGATAGATTTCTATAAGAGTTTTTTTAAAATCACCAACAGTATTTTGTTCTACTAGTTGCGCTTTTATGGTGCTTTCTCCAATTAAATCTGCGATAATTCCAAAAAGTAAAACGGTTACTTGCATTTGTTATCTGTTTGTGCAAAAATACTTTTTAAATATGATTCATGCAAAGTGATAGTTCGCTATTTAATGTATTTTTGTGATACTTTGGATTTAATAGAAAAACATACAAGATTAATAAAAGAGAAAGCTTTGGCTTTAGGCTTTACAAGTATTGGTGTCGCTAAGGCTGAATTTCTTGAAGAAGAGGCTCCTAAGTTAGAGCAGTGGCTGAAAAAAGGTTACCAGGGAGAGATGAGTTACCTAGAAAATAATTTCGACAAACGGCTTGATCCTCGTTTGTTGGTTGAGGGTGCCAAATCAATTATTTCTTTGACTTATAATTATTTTCCAGAAAAAGTACAGCCACAAGACACCTATAAGTTGGCTAAATATGCCTATGGTAAAGACTATCATTTTGTAATTAAAGAGAAACTTAAAGAGTTAATATTTGAGATTCAGCAAGAAATAAAGGGAGTATCTGGACGTGTCTTTACCGATTCAGCTCCAGTAATGGAACGTGCTTGGGCTGAAAAATCTGGTTTGGGTTGGAATGGAAAACATTCTTTATTGATTCAAAAGCAACACGGATCTTTCTTTTTTTTGGCTGAAATGATATTAGATTTAGAATTGAAATACGATATTTCATTTCAGACAGATCATTGTGGTAGCTGTACCAAATGTATTGATGCTTGTCCAACTCAAGCTATTTTACCAAATAACACTGTAGACGGTAGTAAGTGTATTTCTTATTTTACAATTGAGTTAAAGAACGAATTACCACATATTATGATAGATAAATTTCAGGACTGGATGTTTGGTTGTGATATTTGTCAGGATGTATGTCCTTGGAATCGTTTTTCTAAACCGCATTCGCAACCCTTGTTTAATCCACATCCAGATTTGTTGCAAATGACCAAAAATGATTGGCAGGAAATAACAGAAGACGTGTTTCGAAAAGTGTTTCAAAAGTCTGCCATTAAAAGGATAAAATTTTCGGGCTTGTCTCGAAATATAAATTTCCTTTTAGGAAACAGTCAAGGTTAGTTAAAATTACTGAGTTACAATAATCCGCTCAAAGAATAGAGAAAAACCTTTAAGTATATTGTTAACTGGGGAAAATAGTCATTCTAAGACCGTTGCAAGGTACATGACAAAAACAAACATCCAAACTTAGGATATAAATCATTGTTTGTTAGCTTATTAAGATGTATATTCAAGCCATGAAACTACAAATAACACCTACTTTTGCAGATAGCATTTGTGATTTAC
>NZ_JBAHZZ010000076.1:0-10022 GCF_037132785.1 Flavicella sp.
AACTAAAGGAAAATGAACCAAAAAATAGATCCATAACTAACATAAACAATGAAAATAAGAAAAAAAAATATAAATTTTAGATTTAAAAAGTCAAAATTGAAATCTAAAAATGAAAAGAGCATTATGCAACGGTCTTAAATCGAATAGATTATTATATAACGGTCTTGAACCACTTGATAACAAGCGCCTTATGTACACAATAACGGCTGACTTCGAAAATAAATCTGTAGAGCATAAAAATGTAGTCTAATTTTTGAAATATTGAATGTTGTTTTGTAAGACCATACCATTGGAGGGAACGTGGTTCTAATGAGAATCGAAATTGATTGATAATACCTAGTTTGATTTTTAAATAACGCATTAAATTCGTTTCTTTTTCATTCATATTTCACACAAAAACAAAACTGTAGAGGAGCTATGTTTCTATTTTTATTGCTTCTCTGAATAAAAAATATTCCAAATTATGATGGCCTTTAAAATTCAAATTGGTATAAGATAAATTCAATCCTTGAAAACAGTTTTATTTAGAACCCCACATATTTGTTATGGAACAATTATTATCTAACAATAAGGTTGTGTTTATGACTTGAATTCAGCAACCTAAAATAGTGTCATTTTTACTACTTAGGGTCACTATTTCTTTTTAAATTTCAGTTTTCCTATTTCGATTTCAATAGCTACTCGAGCTAAAATTGTAAAAATAAAAGCACCCATTGCCCAAATTCCGATGGTTACACCTATTTCGATTCCCGTTGGAAGGTATTCTACGATTTTCCCATAAGAACCTGGAATAAATCCTGGAACAATCAACCCAAAGCCTTTTTCAATCCATATTGCAAGAAACAATAAGAAACAACAAATATAAAGTATGGTAAAATTATTTCTAAGTTTATGAAAAGTCATGGTTATTGTTGCCAAAATATTTAAAGGAATCGCAGTCCATATCCAAGGCATCAATGCATTTTTACCCTCTAAGCCAAAAAACAAGTAATAAGCACTTTCACTGTGATGAGTGGGGGCGTAGAATTCTTTAAAAAGTTCTGAAACAAGCATAATTATATTTATTTGCGCCGCTATAGTTACCACCAAAGCAATTTTTTTTATGGTTTTATTTTCAATTTTAAACTCCGTGTGAGAACGTATCACGGCCAACACTAAAATGATTAATGCTGGTCCGGCCGCAAATGCAGATGCTAAGAATCTAGGTCCTAACAGAGCATTATTCCAAAAAGGTCTTGCTTGTAATCCTTGATATAAAAACGCTGTTACCAAGTGAATTCCAATCGCCCAAAAAACAGATAAAACTGCGCCTGGAACATAAATTTTAGCCAAAGCCTCTTTATTTTGATAATGACGAAATAAGATATAAAACGGAATCGTAATATTTATAAATAAATAACCATTCAAGGCCAAAACATCCCAAGTTAACATGGAGTTAGGAAAATTAAAAACCCCAATACCTGGAAGCATATGCCATAAAACAGAAGGCCCTCCCATATCTGCCACAACAAATGCCAAGCACATAATCAAAGCAGCCACCGCAATACCTTCACCAATCAACACAGCTCGTTTAAAATCTACATCGTGTAATACATAGGTCGGCATTACCAATATAACTGCCGCTGCTGCTACCCCAACCAAAAAAGTGAAATTGGAAATATACAAGCCCCAACTCACCATATCCGTCATTCCAGTAACATGTAACCCTTCTTCAATCTGAATAGAATAACAATACATCCCAGTCAACATGATAGCCGTTAAAAACGCCATCCAAAGGTGATATTTCTTGGTTCCATGAGTAATGATATCCAAACTATCAATGACCAAACTTTTGAAAACTATTAAACTTCTCATTATTTTTTTATTTATTTAGTAAGCATGTTTAAACTTTTAGTTCAACTGATTTTTATCTTTTCAGACAAGAACACGTTGTAACAAAACATAAAAGACACAACCACAACTCCTACTTTTATTAATCCATATAATACCAAAACTTAGGCTCTGTACCTAAATCTTCTTTTAAACGGAAAACTTTTTTATTTTCTAAGACCCAACGAATTGTACTATTAGGATCTAACAAATTTCCAAAAATTCTAGCTCCTGTTGGACATGCTTCCACACAGGCTGGATTTTGTCCTTCTCTAGAACGCTGAATACAAAAGGTGCATTTTTCCATAACTCCTTTTTTGCGTAATCTATTTCCTAAATAATGCTGATTTTTGTTTATTTCTTCTTTTGGTACTTCTGGTTTACTCCAGTTAAAGCGTCTTCCATCGTAAGGACAAGCTGCCATACAATAACGACAACCGACACACCAATCATAATCTACTACAACAATCCCATCAGGTTCTTTCCAAGTAGCTTGAACTGGACATACCTCAACACAAGGTGGATTGTCACAATGAAAACACTGCGTACCTAAATAAAAATGTCCTTCGGCAGGAACTTCATGATAATAATTGTCATCGGCTTCATTAAAATTAATTCCCATTCCGTTTTTCATCTCATGAATTCGAATATATTCCATTTGCGAATTTCTATCTTGGTTATTCTCGGTAACGCAAGCACTCACACAATCCATATAACCTTGACATTTCGAAATATTAAAGGCATAGCCAAACAGAACACCTTCCTCTGCTTGTTTAGAAGACATGTCTAAGACACCCTTTGTGTTTAACTGATGTGAACGAACCAAACGATCAACGGTTGCTTTTTTCTCGTCATCAGACATCAACTTATAATTCCCTTTAAACTGCTCTTCCCAATCAATCTGTGCTTTTTCTTTAGATTCACTATCTGAAGTTACACTACACGAAGTAGAAACAGCACCTGCTCCAACAAGTAAACTTGCCGTTAATTGTTTAAATGCATTTCTTCTATCCATAGTTGCTCCAAGCACTTGATCGAACCCATCAGCAGGTTTTGCTAACTCTGGTGTTTCATGTGAATTACAACCATCAGTTGTTTTTCCACAACCACAAGAACTTGATTCTTGTGCAACTTTCTTTTTGTTTGAAAGTTTTAAGGAAAACCATTTATTTTTCTTTTCACTCATATTTCTAGACATAAAAACACTAGGTGTTTGGTTATTTTCTCTCTTGTCTTTTTTGTGAATTATACCCAACAGGCCAACGTTTTTCATAACTAGGACTGTGTGGATTATGACAATTAACACACGTCATTGATGCTCTTGGAGGAGCCCAACTCGCTATTTTTTTCCCATGTGCTCCACCTTTCCAGTCCTCAAACTGTTTGGTATGACATTGGTTACACAAATTATAGCTGTAATCAAAGTCAATTTTATTTCCTGTCAAACTTTTCAAATTATCCATATCGTCTCCATTATGACAGGTAAGGCAGTTCATCGTATTTTCATTCGCATGATTAAGACTAATATTCCAATGTCCTTTTTTTACGTCTTTCCCTTTGATTTTGTCTAAGTCATCGGTATGACACTCTGTACAGGCATAAGACTGAATTTGACTTTTTCTTTCTGGAATTAAAAAAGTATGTTCTCCTTCAGTAATTTCTATAAGATTTAATTCTTCTAAAAATTTATCTGAACTAATTGAAGTACCGTGATAATTTTTACTTTCAGCTTCAATTTTATCTGTTACTTTATGATATTCTTCATTGTGATTTTTACAAGAAATGACTGATATCACAAGCCATAAAACACAAACTATTTTAGAAATATTTTTCAGATAATCTTTATGTATAGATTTACGAATTTTCATAACTTCCCTCCTTCTTTTTGATTCCTTAATTTTATCGAGGAATCTTCTAATATTTGTAGTTAGTATTACCATAGTTATTTCCTCATAAAAATTCCAATATCAGTAACTTCTTTATTCTTCAACACATGGCATTGTCTACAATTCACTCTCTCTGGGTGTGAAACCCTAATTTCTTTAGGTGCACTAGGTCCAGCATGACATGCCAAACAATTTTCTCTTAGCTGAATTTGATGAGGAATTACAGGTGGACTACCTAGTAAAGCGCTATTAACACCTACTTTTGGAACTGATATTTTCTCAATATTTGTTGCTGTAAATAAATTATTTGTTTTAACCGAAACATGACATTGTCTACAATTTTCATAATCTGAATGTGGAGTAACAGGTGCATATGAGTTCCATTTTTTCACAAAACCACCATTTCCATGACACTTCAAACAATCATTTCCTCCCAAACTTTTTTCATCTTCCACAGGATGAGGAATACTTGGTGGAGCTCCGTGATATGCTCGATTATTATAATACGTTTTCAAGCTTCTTTGATGTTTTTCATCAACAGGCATTTTTGAATAATCAAGTACAAATTCAAACCTCTTAAATACTTCTTCTGAAGGTATAATTAGCATTGCCTGCCCCTCTTCCAAAGGCTCGTATGCTTTTTCGAGCCCTAATTCATAACTGCGATTCCAAATAGTAACAAAAGCAATCAACAAAAACACAAATAGCGATATGATTCCAAGTCTTTTCATATTTATACTTTTTCAACTCTTACAGCACATTTCTTGTAATCGGGCTCTTTTGATATTGGGCAAAAGGCATCTAAAGTAACATCGTTAATCATCATATTTTCATCAAAAAACGGAACAAAAACTTGTCCTTTTGTTGGCAAGCCTCTTTCGTTAATTGAAACAGGGAGTACACATGTTCCTCTTCTTGAAATTACTTTTGCTTTTTCGCCATTTGCAAATCCTAAATTTTCAGCATCATCTGGGTGCATTTCTACATATGAATGTGGCATAGCTTTGTGCAATACTGGAATTCTACGTGTCATAGATCCTGTATGCCAATGTTCAACAACACGTCCTGTATTTAACCAAAAAGGATATTGACTATCTGGTGATTCTGCTGCGGGTTCGTAAGGTCTTTGCCAAATAACAGCTTTACCATCGGGTTTTCCATAAAAATGGAATTTTTCACCATTAGAACAAGCTGGATCGTATTCTGCGTTGAAACGCCATTTAGTAGATTTGCCATTGACATAAGGCCAAATTACTCCAGACTCTTTCTTTAAAACATCTAAAGGCGCCATTCCGTGCTTAGATCCTTCATGGAATTGACGGTACTCTTCATAAATTTCTTCAACGTGATTTTCTTTAGAATATGGAAACAGATCTCCATATCCCATACGTTTTGCAACTTCAATAGTCATCCATGCATCATCCGTTGTGTCACCAGGTCCCTCAACCATTTTTTGCCAGTATTGGGTTCTTCGTTCAGAATTGCCATACAATCCGCCTTTTTCAATATGCCAAGACGCTGGTAAAATAACATCTGCAACATCAGAAGTAGGAGTAGGGAATACATCAGAAACAACGACAAAGCAAGAATCTTTCTCCATACCTGGTCGGTATCTACTAGTTTTCGGCAATGATACTAATGGGTTTGTAACTTGTGTCCAAATAAATTTAATATCACCTCTATCAACTGCTCTAAACATTTCGGTAGCATGGTAGGTAGGTTTTGCAGAAATATTTTCATAAGGTACTTTCCATATTTTAGCAGCGAGCTTTCGATGTTTCTCATTCGTTACCACTCCTTTAGGTAACTTGTGTGTAAATGTCCCAACTTCTCTTGCGGTTCCACATGCTGATGGTTGCCCTGTCAATGAGAAAGGTCCATTACCAGGTTGTGAAATTTTACCTGTTAATAAATGAATATTATAAACTAAGTTATTCATCCACGTTCCTCTAGTATGTTGATTCATTCCCATACACCAATAAGAAACTACCTTCTTGTTTGGGTCTCCATAAATAGCCGCTAAATATTTGATATCTTTAACGGATACTCTTGAATATTTAGACACTTTTTCTGGAGTATAATCTTCTAAAAAGGTTTTGTACTCCTCAAAAGAAATCCCAGTAACTTTCTCTTTAAAGTTGAACTTATCTTCTGTTCCGTAACCGATATTCGTTAGACCCTTGTTAAAGTTACAATGCTTGTCTACAAACGAGTTGTTAACCCATCCATTATTGATAATTTCATAACAGATAGCATTTGCGAGAGCCAAATCAGTTTGAGGCTCAAACAAAATAGACCTGTTTGATGCCGTGCTAGAACGCGTGGTTCTCGTAGCAAAATCTATAATTTTTGCACCTCTTTTATTCTTGTTCTCTAACATTCTAGAAAACAAAACTGGATGCATTTCTGCCATATTATTTCCCCAAGTAATAAAGTAATCAGCATGGTCAATATCGTCATAGCAACCCATTGGTTCGTCTGCCCCAAAAGAGGTTAAAAAACCAGTTACCGCACTTGCCATACATAAACGAGCGTTACAATCTAAATTGTTAGTGCCAATTGCTCCTTTCATTAATTTAGAGGCTACGTATCCTTCAGGAATTGTAGATTGCCCAGAGGTGTACATGGCAACTGAATCTTTACCATGTTTTTCTATGGTTTCTTTCATTTTGCTAGCGACTAAATCTAAAGCTTCATTAATAGGTGTTTTTACATAAACTCCATTTTTCTTAACCAAGGCGTGTGTTAATCGGTCTTTTGCACCAATACACATTATTTGATGATAGCCTTTTACGCAAAGTAATCCTTTGTTAACACTACAATTAGGGTCTCCCTTTACAGCAACAGATTTTCCTTTTTCTACACCAACTAAGATACCACAACCTACACCACAAAAACGACACGGTGCTTTTTTCCAATCCAAATCCCCTCCTTTAGGCAGTCCTTCTTCTTGCTCTTTGGCAAATATAATACCAGGAAACATTGATGCTGCAGCCGTCATGGCCGACACAATTGCCATTTTTCTAATAAAGTCTCTTCTAGAGGTTAAAGTAGATGTATTCATAATAAATTATTTTTTTGAAGCATTAAAACCAGAAACTAGAGCCAATAACTTGATGTTTTTTATTTTATTCAATTTCTCTTGCAAATCATCTTCTTGACTGTTTGATTCCGTATCGGTAATCAGAATTAACAAATCTTTGTTTTCTGCAGAAATCACATTACAATAGTTCAAAGAAGTTAGTGTTTGCATCAATTCTGATTTTTTACCTTCCTGTGGATGAGCTAAATAGCTTTTGATTGGCATAGTTATAATTTGAAATGTTAAAACACAAAGAACCTGCTAAAGAGCAGGATATGAGGTGATAAATATCATGTTGTTACGAGTTTTAGGAGGCGTTGTTCCTAAAAACGCAAAACCTCCTTTGTTTATAACATTCTTAATAACTCATACAGGTTAATTTATTTTGTATCTAAATAAATGAATACTTTTATAAAAGACTAATTAGTATTTAATAAAAGTATTTTAAGTATGTATTATCATGATTTTCAGGTAGTGATTCAAGAGGTTCCTGGTGAGATAAGTTTGTGTTTTTCTATTTGTGGCTGTAAACTACAGTGTAAAGGCTGTCATTCATCTTATTTATGGAAAGAACAAAACGGTAAATTACTACTCGTCAATAATTATATAGAAACTTTAAATAAATATTCTGATTATGCCTCATGTGTTTTATTTATGGGAGGAGAATGGCACTCGAAAGAATTAATAGAGCTTTTAAAAATTGCCAAGTACAAAAAATACAAAACCTGTTTGTATACAGGTGAAACTTCTGTTTCTAAAGAAATCTCTAATGAATTAACCTTCCTTAAAACAGGAAAGTGGACTCAGGAGCTGGGTGGGTTAGAATCCGAAAGCACCAATCAAATATTTAAAGACATCATAAAAAACAAAAACCTCAATTATTTATTCTCAAATAAAAACAGATATGATACGACTCACCGATAGACAGGTAGACCAAAAAATTGATTTTATTGATCGATATATTCATTCCTCCAACGCTGCAGATGGATCGAAAGTAGACGCCAATGCAAATGTAACTTCCAAAAACATTGCCACCATGGAAGCCGAGCTTAACAAAGACATTAATATTCAAGTAAATCGCGCCTTGGTGATGCGCAAAATAAAAGATCTTTTTGGAGTAAAAACAGCCAACGAATATATAAGACAAATTGAATCTCATGAAATTTATGTACACGACGAAACTTCTTTAAAGCCTTATTGTGTATCTATAAGTATGTATCCTTTTCTGTTTGATGGTTTGACAAAATTAGGTGGAGAAAGTTTAGCTCCCCAGCATTTAGAAAGTTTTTGTGGCGAATTTGTGAATCTAGTATTTGCGATCAGTTCTCAGTTTGCGGGGGCTTTAGCCACAGTAGAATTTCTAATGTACTTTGACCATTTTGCCGCAAGAGATTATGGAAAAGACTATTTAGAAACAAAAACCGACGTTATAGCTAATCACTTACAACATGTAGTATATGCTGTTAATCAACCTGCGGCTGCTCGTGGTTATCAATCGGTTTTTTGGAATATTTCTTTATATGACGAAGCTTACTTTAATAGTATGTTTGGCGATTTTGTTTTTCCTGATATGAAAAAACCTAAATGGGAAAGTGTAAAAAAATTGCAAGGATTTTTTATGAAATGGTTCAACCAAGAGCGAACTAAAGCCATTCTAACATTCCCCGTGGTAACTGCTGCTATGCTGGTAAAAGAGGGAATTCCGGTAGACCCTTCTTTTACTGAAATGTGCGCCCGAGAATTAAGCGAGGGTAACTCCTTCTTTATTTATCAATCAGAAAACGCAGATAGCTTAGCTTCTTGCTGCCGCTTGAGAAACGAAATTAGTGACAATACATTTAGTTATTCATTAGGTGCAGGAGGTGTCGCAACCGGATCCATCAATGTAATTACTCTTAATATTAATCGTTTGGTTCAGAAAGGCGCAAATATTGTTGAAGAAGTTCAAAAAATTCACAAATATCAAGTTGCTTATAGAACTCTTATTGAGGAGTACAAAGCGGCAGGATTATTACCTGTTTATAAAGCGGGTTTTATTTCATTAGACAAACAATTTCTTACCATTGGAATCAATGGAATGGTGGAAGCTGCAGAAAGTAAAGGACTTGTTGCAGGAAACAATGAGGAATATAAAAACTTTGTCAATTCTTACCTAAAAGAAATTTTTGATGAAAATAAAAAAGCAAAGGAAATTTATGGTTATCTTTTTAATACCGAATTTGTACCTGCAGAAAACTTAGGTGTTAAAAACGCGAAATGGGATCGCCAAGACGGCCTTTTGGTCTCTAGAGATTGTTATAATTCTTATTTTTATCCAGTTGAAGACAATGAAATTAACACCTTGGACAAGATTATATTACACGGTAATGAAATCATAAAATATCTAGATGGAGGTTCTGCCTTACATTTAAATTTAGAAGAAGCTCCAAATCAAGAAGGTTTTACTAAACTTATTCATGCAACAGCCAAAGCAGGCTGTAATTACTTCTGTTTTAATATTAAAATTACCGTTTGTAGAGATTGTAACCATATTGACAAACAAACGAAATACAGTTGTGAAAAATGTGATTCTAAAAATGTTGATCATGCTACTAGAGTAATAGGGTATCTAAAAAAAGTAGCTAGCTTTAGTTCTGACAGACAAAAAGAACATAAGCTAAGACATTACTACAAAAAAGAATTGTTAAATTACTGATAAGAAAATAATAATCATTAATTAGGCACTTTCAGAAGTAGTTAATTTAATACTGTAAAAACACTCAAAATCGATAAAATTTTGAGTGTTTTTTTATGATATTTGTAGTGGGTCTATTAAAAATGACTATTTTAATATATGGATAATTCAATAGAAATATTTGCACTACTTTAGGTCTTAGTTCAACTCCGCAGGACTGTTCTTTAACCCACATTATTCATCGTTTGAATAATTCAAAAAACCATTATTTACAAGGGTTTTTGATAACTGGTAATAAGCGCGTCTTTTTGTGATTTTTATTGTTGTCACAACCTAAGACCGTTGCAAGGTACATGACAAAAACAAACATCCAAACTTAGGGTATAAATCATTGTTTGTTAGCTTATTAAGATGTATATTCAAGCCATGAAACTACAAATAACACCTACTTTTGCAGATAGCATTTGTGATTTACGCACAAGAAAGATAAAAGCTACATTTTTTAGTCAAA
>NZ_JBAHZZ010000080.1:0-25702 GCF_037132785.1 Flavicella sp.
TCGAAATTTAAAGAATCACATTCTTAAAAAAGCTGTTAAAAATAAATCCTTGACAAAATGGGAAAAACGATTTAATAAATTAATTGGCAAAACAAGGTTTAAAGTGGAGCGAACTTTTGGAGGAATAAAGTTATGGTTTAAAGGTGGAGTTGCAAGGTACAGAGGTATGGAAAAAAGGCATACTCAAAATCTGATGGAAGCTATTTGTTACAATTTATATAGAAGTCCAAGGATAATTGCCACTAATTCTAAAAACTAAAGGAAAATGAACCAAAAAATAGATCCATAACTAACATAAACAATGAAAATAAGAAAAAAAATATAAATTTTAGATTTAAAAAGTAAAAATTGAAATCTAAAAATGAAAAGAGCATTATGCAACGGTCTTAAGTTATACCAAATGAATTTCAGAGTGGTTGATGAAAAATATAAGCATAGCCAAGGGTTACGGTTCTATTTTATATTGAGATATAAAGGAAATAGTTACTAATTTAATCAATCATTTACAGATGTTATACGTTTTTATTCCTGAATTTAATAGATCAACAATAATAACCTTAAATTCATTGTCGTTTTTTTCAAGAGTTTTTGAAGTAGATTTACTTAGGAGCACGGTCTTTGTGTTTGAAGCGCTTGTGTGTCCAAAAGTAATATTGTGGTTTTTCTTTTATTTGTTTTTCTGTTCTTTTAATGAATCCATCGGTAATCTCAAAATCCTTAAAGTCACGTGGGTTTTTCGCTAGGATTTCAAAATCTACTTCGTAATAACTTCTTTTTACTCTGTTTACAGTCATATGCAAAATTAGAAAATCGTATTTTTTTGCTAGCAATTCAGCACCTGTATGTATAGGTACTTTTACATTTAAAAAATCTCGCCAATATTGTGTTCTGCGTAGTGTTGGAGATTGATCACTAAGAAGACCGTATATGGAAGGTGTATTATTTTGTTTGTTTAGAACCATTTTTTTTACAGTATTCCTAGTCTCAATAAAATGACCGCCAAAACGCTCTCTATTTTCTCTAAGTGCTTTATCGAAATATGGATTAGAAATCTTTTTGTAAACACCTATACAATTTAAATTAGTAATACTGGATAGGTTCACAATCCATTCCCAATTTGCGTAATGAGATCCCATAATTATAACGCTCTTTCCTAGTTTTTCTATTTCTTCAAAAATTTCTGGGTTTTTGTATTTATACCTTTTGCTAATTTCTTTTTCGGATATAGTAAAGGATTTAGTCATTTCGATAAAAATATCAGTAAAATGTCGAAAGAATTTTCTTCTGATAGATAATAATTCACGTTTGTTTTTTTTAGGGAAAGCTAGTTTTAGATTGTTTAAGACAATCTCTTTTCTGTAGTTAAATATATAATAAAGAAATAGGAATACGATGTCCGAAATTCGGTGTAGAATAAAAAACGGCAATTTAGAGAATAGCCAAAGTATAGGGTAGATTATTACAAATAATAAGCGTTGCATAGGTGTGATATTGAAGGTACAAATATAGGAAATCCAATTTATTACTTCTGTCCTATTAGATGAATTAATAATTTTAAGTTTTTTTTCGTAAAAATAAATAAAAGAAGTGTCTTTTTTTCTCTAAAGGTATTAGAAAATATATTTTTTTTAAATAAAATATATATATATCTTTATCGAGGCGTTTTAAGATTATGAATATATTTGTATTAGGAGTTATTGTTTTGAATGTTTTGTTTTCTTATAAAGGAATTCAAGATCGTTTTTTTTTAGATAAATATAAGTTTCAAGTAGGTCCTATTCTAGCTGGGCAAAAAATACGACTGATTACTTCTGGGTTTCTGCATATAGATTATATGCATCTTGGTTTTAATATGTATGCTCTGTATATCTTTTCAGATGCCGTTGTGGTTCCCTTGGGAGTGTTAAATTTTTTAATTATCTATATGGGCAGTTTGTTAATAGGTAATATATTCTCTTTGGTATATCATAAAAACGAACCATATTATAGTGCGGTAGGAGCATCTGGTGCTGTGTCAGGTATTATTTATAGTGCTGTGATGTTATACCCTGAGATGAGGTTGATTATGTTTCCAATTCCGATTCCGATTCCTGGTTATGTCTTTGGTATTGGATACTTGTTGTATTCAATTTATGCAATGAAGAAACAGTTGGGCAATGTAGGACATAGTGCTCATTTAGGCGGGGCTATTGGAGGATTTGGGTTGACTTTATTGTTGTATCCTCAATTGATTTTTGAAAGCCCACTGATGATAGGACTTTTGGCTATTCCTATTGTTTTGTTGTTTGTGTTAGAGAGAAAAAAATCTAATTAAATATAAAAAACCTTATCATTGATAAGGCTTTTTTGATGAAATGCGAGGTTAAAACTGGTGACTTTCAGCTAAGAAGATTCATTTTATATTTGAGAATAATGAAAGGGGAATTAATGAAATGTAAAAACAAATCGAATATCAATTAGGTTGTTTTTAAAGAATAAAAAGTGATATATTGTCGCTGCTATAAGTAATACAATTGTTAGTAATAATTATATTAAAAATAATGAAACAAATAAAAATCATATCGATTCTAATCATTATAGTGATGATTCAATCCTGTTCAATTCAAAAAAACACCGTATTTTGGGTTAGTGGTATCAAGACTGAATGTACTTCAGGAGCTGGGGAAAAACTATGTCTTAAAATTCACAAAGGCAAAACCCTTGACAATGTGACTTGGGAGTATTTTTATTCCAATATAGAAGGATTTGAATTTGAGGAGGGCTTTCTGAAAAAAGTGGAAGTAAAAGAAGAGAAATTAAAAAATGTTCCTGCTGACGGCTCTTCTGTAAAATATACATTGGTGAAAGAACTTGAAAAAAAAGTTGATGTTCTAGCAAAAGTTCAAGGAAAATGGATTTTAAATCAAATAAATGACAATCCAATTGATGAAAACATCAAACCGCCTAAGATTGAAATAACACTAAATGAAATGCAAATAGAAGGTGATAACGGTTGTAATAATTATTCAGGTCCCATAAACAAATTAACCTCTACAATTATCCGTTTTGGCAATATAATAACTACTCAAAGAGCTTGTATTACTAAGCATATTGGAAGGGAATATTATACTTTATTAAATACAGTGGATACTTATCAAGTAAAAGAGGGGCATCTTATTTTTTATGACAAAAATGGAAACGAAATATTATCCTATATAAAAAAATCTAATGATAATGCGGAAGTTAGACTTCATGACATTTGGAATGTAACTCGAATATCTGGCAAGGCTATTAACCGAATGTCTCCTACACCAAGAGTAGAAATAAACTTAACCAAAATGAAAATTTACGGGAATAATGGTTGTAATGATTATTCAGGAGGAATACAAAAAGTTACAGACACTCAAATTATTTTCGAAAATATTGCCTCAACTAAAAAAATGTGTCGTGAAATGACCATTGTTAATAATTTTAATAGTGCAATGTCAAAAGTGTCTTCCTATAAATTAGATAAATTGAAATTAATCTTGTTTGACAATAACGGTGAAGAAGTTCTAGCTTTTTTAAAGGGTGATTGATTAAAATAAAAACGGTTCGCCAGTAATCGGTATAATTAATTAAAAGGGCTACAGGTTACTTAAATCAACTTTATCGGTAATATTAATAGATGAAAAATTGTATTGTAAACCAAACATTCTTTGTTCATATAAAGTCAATGAAATACTGTTTATGAAATAAATTAAGCTCGGTTAAATAGAAAAAGAAAACTAACCTTTACAAATTCTTATTATGTCATAGGATATTTTCAAAATTTATATCAGGAGCCAAAAGAAAATCAATTGTTTTTAGCGGTAACCAAATATTATCTTTTTTATATACGAGGGTAACAGTTTTACAATCACAGTAATGAATCAGGGAGATACAGATAAAATGTTTAGCATAGAACTGGGAGTACAAATGTAATTGCACATTGATCCAAACTGTATTAGTACACTTAAAAACTAAACATTATGCAAAAATTATATGCGATAACCATCAGTTTTATTGTTGCCTTAGGAGGTTTTCTGTTAGGTTTTGATAGTGCCGTTATCTCAGGAGCTGTAGGAGGTATTAGAAGTTACTTTCAAATGACAGATTGGGAACTTGGTTTTTCTGTAGGTTGTGTGATTTTTGGTGCCATGATAGGAAATCTTTTTGCTGGACCTTTAAGCGATAAATATGGTAGAAAAAAAATATTGATTCTAACGGCTGTTTTATTCATGATATCTTCGGTTTGGTCTGCCTTAGCGACAGAATACTCCATATTTGTAATTGCGAGAATAATCGGAGGTATAGGAATTGGAGGGGCAATTTTAATAGCACCTATTTATATTGCTGAAATCGCACCACCAAAACGAAGAGGTAGTTTGGTTTCATTAAATCAACTAAATATCGTTTTAGGTATTTCAGTTGCCTATTTTTCTAACTACTACCTAAAGGATTTAGAAGGTGAAAGTTGGAGATGGATGTTAGGTGTAGAGGCTATTCCAGCCATAATATATTTTCTTTGTCTTTTTGGGGTGCCGAAGAGTCCAAGATGGTTGATTAAAAACTTAAATGAAATTAACTTAGCAAAAAAAATTCTAATAAAAATTGGAGGAAAAGAATTTGCTAATCAGACCATTGAAGATATTTTAAAAGGAAAAGAAAAGGAAGAAAAAGCAGGAACCTTCAGAGATCTATTTAAAAATAAATTCAGTAAAATATTTTTGATAGCCTTTGGGCTTGCTTTTTTTCAGCAAATCACAGGTATCAATGCTATCTTTTATTATGCTCCTACCATTTTTGAACAAGCAGGTGGTAGTTCTGACGCATCATTCCTACAAGCAATAGTTGTGGGTTTAATAAATCTTGTATTCACAATTGTAGCTATTTTTCTTATTGATCGATTGGGAAGAAAACCATTACTTATTATTGGTACTGCTACCATGACAATTGCACTTACTTTGGTAACGATTGCTTTTAATAATGCTACTTATGATATCAATAAAAATAATTTACAAAAAATTGAAAATACAGAAATAAAAACCGCTCTTATTTCTCTAGAAAATCAAAATTATTCTAGTCAAAATGAATTATTTATTGCTGTAACGCCACTTCTTAGTGACTCTCTACTTGTCGAATTTAAACAAAGTGGAATAAAAAACTTTATCTCTATAGACGCTACTTTAGTGCTTTTTGCAATACTACTATACGTAGCTGCATTTGCAATTTCTCTTGGACCTGTAATGTGGACTTTGTTATCAGAAATTTTCCCTAGTAACATTAAGGGTATTGCTATTTCATTTGTAGGATTTTTCAATTCACTTGTTAGCTATACGGTAACTCAGTTTTTTCCTTGGGAACTTACCAATTTGGGACCTACATTAACTTTTGCCATTTACGCATCAATGGCGCTATTATCCTTGCTGTTTGTTGTGAAATATGTAATTGAGACTAAAGGAAAAAGCCTAGAAGAAATAGAAGAGCTTTTAATACAAAAGAGCTGACTTTAAGTGATTCCAATAAAATTGATATTATCATCATAATACAACAGAAGACATAAATCAATATGTCCAACTGGGTTACCTATAAAAAAATAGTGCTTATTTTAGTATTGCAAAAATACGTAGTCATTTGATTGGAAGCGTATTGTATTCCTCTGTCTGAACGAAAATAAGATTATCTCGTGTTACTCAATTTCTTTTTACTTGAACCTATGTTTTTTTAACTTTTTTTTTATTTAGATTCCTCTTATACAAACATTTGTTTATGTTTGTATAAGAGGAATCTTTGTACATTCGTTGTGTGGAAATTACTATTAATAGCAGATTATAGTTTTTTGTTGTTCTAGAAATTAAAATAAATCTTTTTTATGAAAATTAACAAAAAAGCATTGGTGAAGTCACTTATGTGTGCTGTGACTATGGTTGCAATTGGATTTAGTGCAAACGCTCAAAAAAAACCCAATATTTTGGTGATTTGGGGAGATGATATTGGACAGTCCAATATTAGTGCATATACAAAAGGTATGATGGGGTATACAACTCCTAATATTGATCGAATAGCGAATGAAGGAATGATTTTTACAGATTATTATGCTGAACAGAGTTGTACGGCAGGTAGATCTTCTTTTATTTTGGGGCAAAGTGTTTTTAGAACAGGATTGAGTAAAGTTGGTTTGCCAGGTGCTAAGGAAGGAATTTCAGAAAAAGACCCTACTATAGCAGAGCTTTTAAAACCATTGGGATATGCGACTGGGCAGTTTGGTAAAAACCATTTAGGAGATAGGGACGAGATGTTACCTACAAACCATGGGTTTGATGAGTTTTTTGGGAATCTGTATCATCTAAATGCAGAGGAAGAGCCTGAATTGCCAGATTATCCAGATCCTGAGAAATATCCTGATTTCAGAAAGAAATATGGTCCAAGAGGGGTTATCAGTAGTAGTTCTGATGGGAAAATTACGGACACAGGGCCATTGACAAAAAAAAGAATGGAAACTATAGATGATGAAACCATCGCTGCTGCAAAGGTATTTATTACAAAAACTGTGAAATCAGGAAAACCATTTTTCGTTTGGTGGAATGGAACAAGAATGCACTTTAGAACACATGTAAAGGCAGAGCATAGGGGTATATCGGGACAGAATGAATATGGTGATGGTATGGTAGAGCATGATATGCATGTAGGAGAACTGCTTGAGCTTTTGGATGATTTGGGTATTGCAGATAATACGATAGTTACATATAGCACAGATAATGGACCTCATAAAAACACATGGCCAGATGCAGGAGCAAACCCTTTTAGAGGAGAGAAAAACACCAATTGGGAAGGTGGTTGGAGAGTGCCTTCTATGATTCGTTGGCCAAATAATATTGAAGAAGGTTCTGTCTCTAACGGAATTATTTCTGGTATGGACTGGATGCCAACATTTTTGGCGGCTGCAGGAGATAAAAATATAACGAAAAAGTTATTAAAGGGACATACTATAGGTGACAAGACATATAAAGTTCATTTGGATGGGTATAATTTATTACCACATTTAACTGGAGAAACAGAAGAAAGTCCAAGACATGAACTGTTCTATTTCTCTGATGATGGTGATTTGACGGCAATGAGATATGATGATTGGAAGTTTATTTTTATGGAACAACGCTCTCCAGGAACAATGGCTGTTTGGTCTAATCCTTTTACTCCCTTAAGAATTCCGCTAATTTTTAACTTACGTAGAGATCCTTATGAGTTTGCAACTATAACTTCGAATACATATTACGACTGGATGTTGGATCACGCTTTTTTATTGGTTCCAGCACAGGAAATTGTAGGTAAGTTTTTATCTACTTTCCAAGAATATCCACCAAGAATGAAAGCTGCAAGTTTTAGTTTGGATAAAGTGATGGAAAATATGTCTACACGGAGTACCAAATAGAAAGAATAATTATTTTTTGTAAAAAACCTAATCGAATAGATTGGGTTTTTTTATGTGCAATTCTTAAAAAAATTATGAGTAAATTGAAGTCAAAAATTGCAATGATTTGCAGGTAGAACAATTAAATAAAACGAATCAATAATAAGTAAAAAAAACACTTCACTTTTGAAGTGTTTTTTGAGCCGATGGAGGGACTCGAACCCACGACCTGCTGATTACAAATCAGCTGCTCTAGCCAGCTGAGCTACATCGGCTTGTTAAAAAGTTAACGTATTAGTTTTGCTCTTAAGCGCTGCAAATATAGTATGGATGTATGTGTT
Source organism: Flavicella sp. (assembly GCF_037132785.1). Classification (GTDB taxonomy): domain Bacteria; phylum Bacteroidota; class Bacteroidia; order Flavobacteriales; family Flavobacteriaceae; genus Flavicella. Next base: position 7,750 of record NZ_JBAHZZ010000080.1, read on the forward strand.
ATGCAAGGAAAAAACGAATAAAAATAAATGTTTTTTTTAAGTGTTTGGATGTCAGTAATAACGGTATAAAAATAGCTTCTCGTATATAGAGAAGCTGTTTTTTTGTCGATTAAAACGTTCTAAATTGAAAATTGATTCATTTAAATTTTGTTCTGTTATTTGTACCCAAATACAAGATTCAAACCAATTCGTAAATTAAGACCAGTTGCTTCTTCGGGTTTTGCAAAAATTGCTTTTAAACTATCTGTAGCGGCATATATTTGTAAAGGACCTAAGTTTACTGCAAAGTTGGCACCCAATAAAAACTCGTTATTAATTCCTCCGATACTTGCCAGAGCGCCAAATGTAGTTTTGCTTAGTGTTCTGTTGTATCCTAACGAATAGCTAGGTTTAAAATCATCAAAAGCATGTGTATTAAAAGCAACTAGTGTAAGTGTGTTCTTTTCCGTTATGGCATAACGAGCAGATAGATATGTTTTCATATTTAATTCAGTCTTAAAACTGTCTGACGTCTCCGAACTGTTAGCAATAGACCCTAATTGATCCAGAGTCTCTTTTCCTAACTCTGTTTCTGTTCTAAGATCTATTCCAGTATATAAAACTCCTTCAGTTCCAGTATCTGCAATACGAAAGTTTTGTACATCTTCATTCCAGGTAATAGAGCCTACATCATTTATCGCTATTTCAAAAGTTAATTTTTTCGTAGCGTTGAATGTTGCTCCAAAATCAAAGCCAAATCCAGTATTGTCTGTGAAAATTTTAAATTCTTCACCGTTTCCTGAAAAAGAATTCAAACCTGCGCTGTTTACTGTTGCTTTTTCAGCAATGATTGTGTAGTATCCAGTGGGATCATCAATTTCTAATGATAGTTGTGCTCCATCTTCTGTTGAACTATGTATAAATCCATTTAAGTATTTAGCTCTAATAGCAACAGCAAGCCTGTCGTCAAAAAATGTTTGTGTAAAACCGACACCAAATTCGTTATAGCCTGTATATTCATTTTGTTCGTTTAAGGTGAAATCTTGGTTAATTCCGTTTGCTGTAATTCCTAAAAAGTCCTTAGTGTATCTCCAGTTATTGGTTGCCCTTGTGTTGGCAAAGATAGTTATAGAACCTTTTTTTCTTTTAAAAGCCACGTAAAATAAATTGATACTAACATCAATATTCATTTCATTTATTTTATCGGCAGTTTCATATAGATTGACCAAATCGAATTCTAATTTATTGGTAGTTTCATTTTTAACTAATAATTCATTTATTTTAAAACCTGAATTGAAGTTAAGTCCTGCATTTGCTCCTGGTATCGCAATTGTTAGTCTGTTTTTAGGAATGAAAACGGGTGATAGGTTTTGTGTTTGAATCACATAGTCATCTAAATTGTAAAACGAAAAATAGTCTTGTGCATTTATATTTGTAATTCCTGCGAATAAGAATACTAGGTATATAGTTATATGTTTTTTCATCTGTGTCAATGGTTAATTGTTATCATCATTTAATAAAGATTTCGTGTCTATCGAAACGTCTACAGATAAAATTACTTGTATAGTATCGGCTCCTTTAAGGATTACTGAGTTGCCTTCATGTGAATTAAAAGTAATATCCATTTGTATATCAGTAGCTTCTTTTAAACGTTCTATCTCATCAGTTGAGAAATAAAGAATAGAATGAGTAATTATAGAGCCAGTTGAGTTTCCTAAAGCATCAACTTGAGCTGCGTCAAAAGCATCAATGGATTTTGTTAGATTTAAGTCAATTCCGTTTTTGACAAAATTTAAATTGATAGTTCCTGATAATGGAATATTGTTTACTGTTAAAGCTTTTAATTCAATTTCATTAAAATAATCGAGATCATCTCCTAAATTAAATTCGATATCTTTTGCATTGAATTTTACATTGTCAAAACTGACTTTTAACTCTATATGTAAACCATTATTACCTGAGACATAGAAGTTGTTATTTGGAATTTTATCAATTGGATTTGCTTTTCCGCTTACCTCTAATATTATTTCAGACGGTTTGGATTTTAACAAATCTGAGAAGTTTGAATTGCTCTCATCTAAGGTTATTGAAGTGACTTTTTCTGAATCATTAAAACTAGAACGGCCATTTATTATAATATAATTTTCTAAATTTACATCATCAATAATTGTATTGGTAAGTTTTACCTCTGTACCATCATTGCCGATTGCAATAATGTTTGATAAGTCAAGACCAATAGGGAACCCGTAATCATTTGTCGCAGTAAGTGTCATGGTAGCATTGCTAAAATCAATATCTCCATCACCAAAAGTTTCAAAGGCGTCCAAAGACATAGTTTGACCACTTATTTCAAATACTTCATCTTTAAAATCTCCATATATCACATCGGTATTAGTATTTATTAGTTTAGCATCGTAAGAAACTTGATCATCTGCTCTTAATTTATTTCCTTCGGCAAAAGTAAAAGAGATATCCATATTTAATACAATGTTGTTGTATGTCGAGTTAAAGCTAACACCGTTATGAGAAAAATCAGCATTGTATTCATTCAGGTTTATTAGTAGGTCTTTTGATTCTGTTCCATCCAGAGTAATACTTCCAGAATATGCTGTGCTATTATCTTTTGAGGAGAAAGAAGGGATTTCCATTTGTAAGGTAACAGTAGCGTCAAATGTAGAAGTAAAGGTGATAACCATAGTCCCGGCACTTAATGAAGCACCAGTTAATTCTTGATTTAATTCTAAATTGTACACTACTTGGTTGTTTTGTGTTCTACCTTGAATCGCTGCTGGCACACCGCCGCTAATAGTATAAGGGAAAGTTGCAGGAAGAATATCTGTATCAGTAATTGGAGTGGCTACAGTAGAACTTATGGTTACATTATTAATAGCAACATCAAAGGCATCATTATTACCTCCGGTCAATGATTCTGTATAAAAAAAGCTTAATTTTTCTTTATCATTTTCTCCAAAATTATTCGAGCCAAGTTCAATAAATAATTCTGACAGCCTGTAAGTGGCTTCTCCTAGCGGAGCAATAATTGATATGTCATTGGCTGAAAGTCCGTCAATATCGTTTTCAAAATAACTTAAATCACAAGCCGAAAATGTACTTGCAACTACAATAGTCAAAAGGCTAAAGGGGGTGTTTTTTATCATGGAGGTTAAATTAAATTAAATTAATTGGGTGATACAAAGATAAGTATAAAAATTTAGCTTTAAATAATACTGTTATTTACATCTGTTAGTAGAGTTGGTTTTTCGGATGAGCGGTGTGTTTATTTTTGAAGATGAAATGTTGGGTTTAATGCCAGTTTGAATTAAATACTCTTGTTTGGTTAAGACAAAAAAACCTGCAAAGAAATTTTCTTTGCAGGTTTAGGTTAAATTCTAAATACTCTATGTAGAGTTCTTAATTTATTTCGTCACAAATTTTGTTAATGTCAGATTGTGTTATGATACCATCGTTGATTTCACTTCCTAAAACGGTACCTTCTTTGGGACCATCGTAGTTAAATCTAAATGTATATTCTATGTTGTCATCTATTGTTGGGAAATATCCAGATAATATACCTGCTTGTATTTTTCCGTACGGATAATAAGTTACACCATTGTCTGTAGAAAAAGAGATCATTGTATTGTTTAATGCCACCTTAGAGTTGTCACAATCGATTGATAAGTCTATTTTTTGTCTGTATTCTTTGTTTAATTGGCTTGCTGTAACATCAATTGTCGTTCCGTCTAAAGTACAAATAGAGGTCGAAGGTAAGTTAATCACTTGTTCTTGACCCGATGGTAATAGTGCAGTCAAGCTAATAGATGGATCTGAATTTGGTATTGTTTCACCTCTAGCGACTGTAATGGTTTCACCAGCACCAACTACTATTTTTCCAGATGTTATTTCGTTACCTTCATTTGAAATACTGTATTTGTATTGGGTAGCGCCACCTGTATTTTGGAAAGAAACTCCCTCAATTAATGTACATGTTGTTGCAGCGGGACATCCAAATACTATATTGAATCTATCAATAATACCAAAAATTATTTTTAGAGTTGTTATGCTTATGCTTCCAGATTGAAATTCCTCGTGATAGAATCCGTTTATATAGATTAACGATTGACAAATATTATTGCTTTTTGCTGCGACATTGTTAATCGGAATAGTAATAGTCCCTTCAGAAATACCCCCTTCAATTTGAAGCGTAAATGCACCTTCAGGAACTATATAATCTCCGTTGTCCATAGTAAAACCATCAGGAAATTCTTGTGCCGCATTAAAATCATCACCCGTAGTTTGTGTATCATAATTAATAAGAGTCACACTCACCGGTCCGGTAGCGTCAGTTCCTACAGGAATATCAATGCTAGTACCATTAGATTCAATAGCGATAGGTTGTTCTGTTTTGCCATCTGTTATCGCAGTTGTTTCTTTTTTGTAGTCAATAGTACTCGGTAAATTAGAGATCTTAATTAATGAGATGTACTCAGCAACTACCGCAGTGCCATCAAATATAAAATCAATAGTTTTAGAGATGTATCCCTCAGCAGAAAGCGTAATAGCTACAGTTGTTGGGTTTTCTGTAGTAGCGACTATATTTCTTAATAATCCAAAAGTAACCAATGGAGAGTCAGATTGGTATCCGTGTATTGCAGTACCATCTGTTGTAAAAACACTTTTTTGGTATGCTTCTTCTACAGAATACGTAACGTTTGTATTTGATAATTCTTGACTTGTTTGCGCATCCTTTAATACGAGTTCTTTTTTATTTAGAACGGCATCAGGGTCTAAAACTACCTTAAAAGTATCTTGAAGTTCTTTAAACTTGTCTATATCACATGCTACTATGGCTGTTAGAAGAAATAGTACGCAAAATATTTTATGTATTGTTTTCATGTTATTTTAGTGTTTCGTGTTTTTTTAAAAAATGGCGTAAGATACTCTTAACTGTAAGTAAGGTAAATACTTTAATTCGTTAAAAGCCTCTTGCAATAAATCCTCTTGACTTGTTGTGTTTTCAAGGATTCCTGATGCTTGAAGGCTAATATCTGGTGACCCTGCAAAATAAGTTCCAATTTCAATTCCAAAACCTAAGCGACGGTTCTTAGGCACTGCTCTACCAAAACCGATACCTAAATAGGGTGCTTGTTTATTCCATGCTGAAGTAATTGATATGATACCGATATCATCAGTTGTAAATTCTACATCTCCGATAAATATTGATTCAGCAAATACGGCGTCTACTTGTAAGTTAGAATATTGAAAACTACCATATCCAGCGACTATTTTAAACGCACTTTTAAAGGGGTGGATACTTACCGCTATATCAAATCCTTTAAAGTCAACAGCAGCGTCGACTAAAAAAATTTCACCATCAATTTCTTGTTCAAGATCTGTTACTCCATATTTAAAAAAATTGTATCTAGCGGTTGCATAAAACATTTCGTTTATCTTGTATGAATAATCAAAAGTTAAACCGGTACCTATACCAATACCAATTGCATGACGGTTGTTTTTAGGTTCTTTACTTTCTTCTTCTTGCGCGAACATTGCAAGAGATAGAAATAAACACAAAGTGCTTAAAATAATTTTACTCATAAGGGGTTTTTTAAGGTTATTAAATGATATTTATCAGTTAATTTATATAATAATTGCGAATATATGATAATTAACATAATTTAACAAATGATATAGTTGTACTGTTTTTATCATAAGCATTACCTTTGCAGTCATTAATGATATTTATAGAAATATGATACGTAGAATTACAGGGTTCTCTAAATTCTCCAAAGAAGAGAAAATTGATTGGTTGGTAAAAGCTTTTTTTAACAAGCAATCGATAACAAAAGAGACCTTAAAGAGCTATTGGAATACGAATGAGAAGTTACAAAGGCTGCACGATGATTTTATAGAAAATACTATTTCTAATTTTTATTTACCCTACGGAGTGGCTCCAAATTTTATTATAAATGATGTGGATTATACCATACCGATGGTGATTGAAGAAAGTTCGGTTGTAGCTGCAGCTTCTTTAGTAGGGAAGTTTTGGAGTACACGTGGTGGTTTTAAAGCTACTATATTGGGGACTACAAAAATCGGCCAAGTTCATTTTATGTATGCAGGAAGATTTTCTGAACTGCAAAGTTATTTTAAGGCTATAAAATCTGACCTGATAGATAGCACTTCTGCTATTACAACGAATATGAGAAAACGCGGTGGAGGTATATTAGATATTGAATTACGATCGAAAACTGCTGAATTAGATAATTATTATCAGTTAAATATAACGTTTGAAACCAAAGATTCTATGGGAGCAAACTTTATTAATTCTTGTTTAGAAGTGATTGCGACAAGGTTTCAAAAAGAAGGAATTCAAATTGTAATGAGTATTCTTTCTAATTATGCTCCAGGGTGTACGGTTAAAGCAGAGGTTTCTTGTAAAATAGAAGAGTTAATTCAAGGTACTTCAGAAATAGATCCTGAAGTATATGCACAGAAATTTAAAACCGCAGTGGATATTGCCAATGTAGAACCCCATAGAGCGGTGACACATAATAAAGGAATTATGAACGGAATTGACGCGGTTGTATTGGCTACCGGAAATGATTTTAGAGCCATAGAGGCTTGTGCGCATGCTTATGCAGCGAAAGATGGTCGGTATAAAAGTTTGACACATTGTGAGGTTAAAGAGGGGTTTTTTAAGTTTTGGATTGAAATTCCATTAGCTGTTGGAACCGTAGGAGGATTAACAGCTTTGCACCCGATGGCAAAATTGTCATTGGAAATGTTACAAAACCCTTCTGCAGAGGAGTTGATGAAAATTATTGCAGTTGCTGGTTTGGCACAGAATTTTGCGGCATTAAGAGCTTTGACAACAACAGGCATACAAAAAGGACATATGAAAATGCATCTGATGAATATTTTAAATCAATTGGGAGCTACTATAGAAGAAAAGGAAAAAACGATTTCTTATTTTGAAAATGTATCCGTAACTCATAGTGCAGTACATGAGTTTTATAAAACATTAAAATAATGGAACATTATTATAGCAATGGTAAGTTGTTAATTAGTGGTGAATATGCTGTTTTGGATGGAGCGAAATCTCTGGCATTACCTGCGAAATTTGGTCAAAGTTTAGAAGTAAGCCTATTAGATGTACCCGTGCTTATTTGGGAAAGTTTTAGTTGTGAAAAACAACTTTGGTTTCAAGCAGAAATACAATTAGATAATTTAAAGCAATTGAGTTCTGAGCCTAAGTTAGCAACATTACAAAAAATATTGATTGCTGCACAAGAACTTAATCCAGAATTTTTAAAGGATGGAAAAGGCGCTTTTGTACAGACGTTTTTGACATTTCCAAATGAATGGGGCTTAGGAACTTCGTCAACCCTAATAAATAATATTGCTAGTTGGGCAAAAATTGATGCCTTTACCTTACTCAATAATTCTTTTGGAGGAAGTGGCTATGATATTGCCTGCGCTCAGAATGATACTCCAGTAGTATATAAAACAGAGAATTTAATTGCATCTGTAGAACCTGTATCTTTTAATCCTGAGTTTATAGATAATATTTATTTTGTGTATTTAAATAAAAAACAGGATAGTAAAGAAGGTATTCAGTTGTATAGGGATACAGAAGGAAATAAAAACGAATTTGTTTCTGTGATAACTTCTATAACAGATAAAATTGTTTTGGCTGATTCTTTGAGTGAATTTGAAAATTTCTTAAAAGAACATGAACAAGTAACAGGAAGTTTTTTAAATATAATTCCATTGCAAGAACAGTTATTTCATGATTATCCAGGAGCAATTAAAAGTTTAGGAGCATGGGGTGGTGATTTTATTTTAGTAACGGGAGATCGTAACACTCCAAATTATTTTATTGAAAGAGGGTTTGATACCGTAATCGCATACAGAGATATGATTCTCTAAAACCAATTGAAAAGAATACAAATGAAGAGAGATGTTATTATAGTAGGAGGAGGAGCGGCTGGTTTTTTTACAGCGATTATTGCCAAGGAAAGAAATCCAAATTTAAAAATTACTATCCTTGAAAAAGGAAAGGAGGTATTACAAAAAGTGAAAATTTCTGGAGGAGGAAGATGTAATGTTACGAATGCCTGTTTTGTGCCCAAGGATTTAACGGAGTTTTACCCAAGAGGGAAAAAAGAATTATTAGGCCCATTTCATCAGTTTATGACTGGAGATATTATGGAGTGGTTTGAGTCTCGTGGTGTTCCATTAAAAATAGAAAAAGACAATAGAGTTTTTCCGAAATCTAATTCTTCTCAAAGTATCATCGATTGTTTTCAGCAATTGATAGATAAATATGATATAGAAGTATTAAAAAACCATGGTGTTATTAGTGTAGAGAAACAAGATGGAATTTGGCAAGTAGAAACAACAAAAGGGTTGTTTGTAGCAGATAAATTGGTGATTACAGCAGGGAGTAGTAAACGAATTTGGGAATTGGTTGCAACATTAGGACATAAAGTAGTAGAGCCAGTGCCTTCTTTATTTACCTTTAATATAAAAGATCCTAGGTTAACCGATCTATTAGGAGTTTCTGTTCCATATGCTACAGTAAAAATTGCAGATACAAAACTAGAGTCGCATGGTCCCTTATTAATTACCCATTGGGGAATGAGTGGTCCTGCTATTTTAAAGTTGTCCGCTTTTGGGGCTAGGAAATTGGCAGATATGAACTACGAATATAAAGTTGAGGTAAACTGGTTATCTAAGCCATTTGGTCAAGTAGTTCAAGAATTGCATAAAATAAAAAAAGCGAACACAAAAAAACAAATTGCTTTGCGTTCACCCTTCGAGTCTATTTCAAAAAGATTATGGGAGCGTTTTGTAACCACTGTAGGAGTAGATCCAATAAGTAGGTGGGCTGATTTAAGCAATAAAAACCTAGAAGAAATTGCACGCCAGTTATCGAAAGCTGTTTTTAAAGCAAGCGGAAAAAGTACATTTAAAGATGAATTTGTGACTGCTGGTGGAATAACTTTAAAAGAAATAAATTTTAAAAGGTTTGAGAGTAAACTCCACGAAAATTTATTTTTCGCTGGTGAGGTACTAAATATCGATGCGGTTACAGGTGGTTTTAATTTTCAAAATGCATGGACTGGAGGTTATATTATTGGGAATGTTTTAGCTGAGTAAGTTTCATTAAAAACCAATTCTTAGGAACAGGTCAAAAGTATAATTCTTATTTGGGTTGTTGAAGTCTGTGTTTAATAAAATACTTTCACGAAGTCCAATAGAGATAGGAGCAACATTGAAAAATATATTGTCAAAAATCAATTCTCCTCCAAATGAATTTTGATTCATGTCGGTTGGTGTTATTTTTAATGTTTTGTTTTCCTCAGTGCCGGAAATATAGAAGTAGGTATTTAAAATACTAGCATCATAAAAGACATTCAATCGAATTCGCTTAAAATAGGTAAGTCCCCAAATTCCAAAATCAGGATATAGAACAGGTAACTCGTAGTTTAATGACAATTTCGCGACTTGATCATTTATATAGGTACTATAACCTCTGGCATAACTAAAGTTGTCGGAGTATTGATATGTATTAGTCAAAAGTTCTTTTTGCCAATTAGCAACAATATTTATACTGTGATTTTTAAAAATCCCAGGGAAATAAAAAATACTATTAATAACAATTTTTACAGCAGTAGAACCATCGATACTTTTAGAGTAATTAAGTTTTAGGTATTGTCCAAATCGAGGAGCAACATTTTGATATGCTGTTCTTCTAATATTTGAAAGTGTAATACTCGACTCTATAGCGCCAAAGTTTAAATTATAGCTAGGAAGCTTTTTGAAAAATTCATAATTAGAAGTGACGTGTTGAATATAGTTTGTTTCAAAATTAAACGATCGAGAATAATTCCCCTTGTATTGAGATAAAGGGATAGAAAAACCTGCTCCGTAATAAACTTCTGAAAAAGTAGAAACCCCCAGAGTCTGATCGATGGTAGCATAGCTATTTCTATTGAGTGTTGCCATTTTTAGATTCCAATTTAATAAGCCTTTTCCATAATTGATATCGGCATATAGGTTATTGGTGTTTTCGTTAAGGTTATGTAAAACAGATACAGTTGCATTAAAGTCGTTTAAAATATTTTGAATTTGAACGTTGACTCCTAATGTACTGGTAGAAGTGGTAGATGTTGTAATTCCCCAACTATGCAATTTAGTTCCTCTTAAAAACCCTTTATAGTCACTTATAATATAGTTATTGGCAGGGATAGAATCTAAAATAGCATGTTCTATGGCTGTTGTTTTAATATTAAAATAATTCAAGTTTTCAAGCTTTGGTATAGAATAAAAGGGAGTGTTTTTGTCAACTAGTTGTTCGTGTAATTTATATCCTTTGCTAGTAAATTCACTGTAAATAATTTTTTCTTCGTTTTTGGATATTGAAGGGAAATATGCTCCCACACTTACTGAAGAAATTTGTTTTAGGTTTTTGTTTCCGTTTAAATCAATACTGTAAATATTGTCTATTCCGTTAAAGGAAGCTGTAAAATAAATGTTTGTATCACTTACAGAAAATTGACCTATCGTATTGCATGTCCAGTCGGAAATTTGTTTTGTGCTTTTATCAATGAAGTTATATTTAAAAAAAGCCAATTTCGAATTTCTTTTCACTAAATATATAATAGCACCATTGTTTTTAGTCCATTTAGGATTGCTTAAAAAATCGTTGTTTGGGTTTGGTAGGCTTTCAATAATAGTTCCTGTTTTAACATTTAAAACATCGATGGTATAGCTGATGTTTTCATGATAGTTTACAGCGATTATTTTTTGTCCATTATATGAAAAACTAGGTGAAAAATATCTGGTTTTAGTAGTTATATGTTTTTTTGATTTTGTCTTAGTATTGTAGATTACAATAGTGCTATAATTTTTATTTGCATGTCTAAGATCTTTTTGATGTTCTGTCCATGTAATCTGATCATTGACAGCAGAAATAAATTCTTCAGCTGCAATACCAATTGAAGTTAGTTTTTTTTCTTCTCCATTTTTTAGGGATACGATATATGGAGTTTCTTGATAGCTTCGCTTGATTGCAATAATACTTCCATCATTTAAATATTGAGGAAAAGTATAATGAGTGACCGTTTTTGTTTTTTCTGTTGTAATTAATGTGCTTTCAGTTCGTTTTAAAGTTTTATTTTCCTTAGCCCAAATGGATTGTTGTTCAAGAGCGCTTTTTTCATACATTTTTGTAGTTGTTTGCCCTGTGTATTTTTTCATAGCGCTAGAAAATGGATATATTATAGATTTGTACCTACCTGCGTCTGCTAATATTTTACGTCCTGTTTCAATTCCGTAATTATTCCTTATGTGATTGTTGATCATAAACCCTAAGGGATATATATTAGGAACCAAATCTTTGTAAGAACCGTTTTGTGCTTTATGATAAGAATAGATTTCATTATTCAAAAACAAAGCTCTTTGTTCTTTAAAGAAATAAGGGTTTCTACCTCTGCCGTTTTCCGACAAAAGAGTTTCAATTAAAACGGCATCTCCTTCTAAGTACCAAGAAGGAATGCTTAGTCCTAGACTTCCAGCCCAACCATCTTGTCCTGCAATTGTATAAAAGAATTTTGTAAGTCCTCTATTGGCATTTGCATATTGTAAAGCATGACGATATTCATGCATTGATAAAAGATCTAACCAGTCTGGTGTGCCTAAAGACGATTGATCTTGTGGACCAATTGCAAAAAACTCTGATCGATAAGGTGATAAGGTTACAAATCCATTAGATATTGTTTGTTGATTTTGTAAGATAATGTCAATTTTTTTAGACTTATTGCCAACTGAAACAGTTTTGTTGTTGTGGATATATTCAATTACATCCGCAATTCTTTGTGCTTTTAAATTTGTCCCTTCTGAGAAAATAATTTTTACATTTTCTGTCTCAATGGATTTCCATTTTATGTTAGAAGCGTGTTTTCCAAGTGTTTGTGCTTTTGAATGGAAACTAACAACAGATAAGAAGGGTAGAATAAATAATTTAAATAATCTCATAGAAAATTAATGTTATTTAGCTAATTCACCACGATGTGGTTTTAAAGCGTCACGATAAGTTTTCATGTCAACTTCATCAACTACGATAAAAGCAGTTGTATGCATTTCTGATATTTCTAAAAAATCAATTTCGTGAAAATGCAATTTTTCTATTTGGGCAAAATCTTTTAAATGTATGCAATGGTGTTTTGCTGTACCTAAGCCTGTAGGTCCTTTAAAATCCCAAATGAGTTTCAATTTTCTATTCAAAATAGTTGTTTTTAGCTTCAAACAAATGTAATAAAAACTAAGAGCACTCTGATATAAATCTATAAATATGTGTGAGGTACATAGAAGTGTATTTACTGAAATGGCCTATATTTGTCAAAAATTTCAAGATTTGACAACAAACGATTTTATTGCAGTTTCTAGTTCGAATATAGTTGATAAAGGTAGTACTACATGGAGAACACCAAGTAATATTGCTTTGGTGAAATATTGGGGAAAAAGAGACCCTCAGTTGCCAGAAAACCCATCGATTAGTTTTACATTAAATAATTGCCATACAATTACCAGTTTGTCTTTTGAAAAGAAATCAAAAATTGACAAATCTTTTAGTTTCAAAATAATTTTTGAAGGAGAAGAAAAACCCTCTTTTCAACCGAAGATTCTACTTTTTTTTGAGAGAATTGTCACTTATGTGCCTTTTATAAGAGATTACGATTTTGTTATTAGTTCTGAAAATTCTTTTCCTCATAGTAGCGGAATCGCTTCTTCAGCGAGTGGAATGTCCGCAATTTCTATGTGTTTGATGCAATTAGAGAAGATGTTAAATCCAACAATATCCGAAACCTATTTTTATCAGAAAGCATCTTTTTTAGCTCGTTTGGGCTCGGGAAGTGCGTGTAGAAGTGTAAAAGGAGAATTGGTAGTTTGGGGAGAACATAAAGAAATTAAAGGGAGTTCAGATTTATTTGGAGTCCCATTTACTTCAGAAATTGCAGAGATATTTAAAAATTACCAAGACACCGTTTTATTAGTTGATAAAGGAGAGAAACAAGTTAGTAGTACGGTCGGTCATGATTTAATGTACGGTCACCCGTTTGCGAAATGCAGGTTTGAACAAGCGTATAAAAACATTTCTAAAATGAAATCTATTTTAGAAAAAGGTGCTATTTCAGATTTTATTACTTTGGTAGAAAAGGAGGCATTAACGTTGCATGCAATGATGATGACTAGTCAGCCATATTTTATTTTGATGAAACCAAAAACATTAGAAATTATTCAAAAAATATGGGATTATCGTGAAGTGAAAGATTCAAATATTTGTTTTACGCTAGATGCAGGTGCCAATGTACATTTATTATATCCCAAGAACGAAAAGCAAGCAGTACAAATTTTTATAGAAGAAGAATTGGCTGTTTTTTGTCAAAACAGGCATTATATCCACGATGAGGTTGGGTCTGGTGCTATTGAATTAACAGGATTGTGAAAAATAAAAGAATATCGTGGTGAAACTAATCAACTACAAATAGTACATGTTCTTGCGAAATTTTTATGAATTTGACTCTTTGTATTACTTTATTTTACACATTAAGACCGTTGCATAATGATCTCTTTGATTTTAGATTTCTGTTTTGACCTTTTCAATCAAAATTCTTGGTTTTTTTCATTGTTTCTTTGTTTATTTTCCCTTGGTTTTTTAGAATTAGTGACAATTACAACATTTAAATGACGTAATAAATTCGTTTTTATTTCATTTATGTTTCAAATAAAAAAAACTATAGTAGTGGCATGCTTCAATTTTTATTTCTTATCTGAATATAAAATATTCCAAATTATAGTACGTCATTTAAATGTTAAAATGGTATTATCTCGATGTTTTAGATTTAAACTTTTCTGGCTTCCCAAGTAAATTTTTGAAAAGGGGCATCGACAGGTGTGTTAGCAATATGATTAGTATAATTACTTATCACTTTTTGAGATAAGCCCAAAATAACTTCCAAAACTTGTCTTTCTCCATATCCTGCTTCATAAAAGGTATTCAAATCTTCTTGTGTTACTTGTCCACGCTTGCGTACAATCTTCAAAGTGAAATCGTGTAAAGTTTGCAGTTTTTTTGTTGGCATTTCAGTTCTATTTCTTAATGCTTCACTTAATGATGAGTCTACTTTCATCATATTTGCAATACCTGTATGTGCAGGTACGCAATAATGGCATTCGTGTTCAGTATTAATTGTTTGCCAAACCACTGTTAATTCTTCTTTGTTGAAAGAAGATTGAGTAAATAATTTGTGTAAAGCTTGATAAGCTTCTAAAATTTCTGGTGATTCAGCTAAAACTCCGTGTAAACCTGGTATCATTCCGTTTGATTTAAGAGATTGCTCTAATAAAGCTTTGCTACCTTCTGGTGCAGTTTCAATATTGTGAGTTTTTAATGTTGTCATAATTTTATTGTTTTATAGATTGTTAATAACTAAACACTCGTTTAGTTATGGGTTAAAAAAATACTAATTGTTTTTAAATATGTTTTCTATATAATTGTAGAGCTGTATTTTGTTAAATATTCGTGTAGCGGAAGACAATCCAAACATTGATATAATAAGAAAATCTGCTTGTTGTTCAATTGTTGCATTGTCTTTGGTTTTGTCTTGTTTTAAAATTTGAATAAATACTTGTTTTACATCGTCTGTAAATTTTGTTAAAGCATCCTTTATTTTTTCATCAGCATCTTCGCCAATTTCATTCGCTGTGTTGGTGATTAAACAGCCTTTCCCGAATTCTGTTTCTTTTGTGAACTCAATAAAATCATAGAAGTATTGTTTTAAACCTGCAATACCGTTTTCAGATGTTTTTAATTGATTTATAAGTTTGTTTAGTTTTTGTTTATAGCATTTTAAGCTTTCAAGAAAAACACCTTTTTTATTCCCGAAACTAGAGTATATAGAAAATTTATTTATGCCCATTTCTTTTTCAAGCATTTGCATAGATGTTGTTTCATAACCGTTTCGCCAGAATAAATTCATAGCTTTCACGATTACTTCTTCTTCTAAGTATTCTTTTTTTCTTGCCATTATTATTTTAATACATCGCAAAGCTAAACAATCGTTTAGAAATAGAGAAATATTTTAACTTTTATTTTAGAATTTCATGTGTTTAGTTGAGTTTCAGTTGGAGAGTTGTTGCTTGGGTACTGCATCCGCGTTGATAGATAAAGGGGGCGCTCCTTAAAACCTCTCACAGAACCGTGCTTGATAGTATCAGGTCATACGGCGCTTCTAATGTAAATTATATTATTAATACCATTTTATCATTTTTATGTTTATTTGGTATTATACGTAGCCTGGTAATAAAGTCTTGTTCTTTGTGATTTGTCAACCAATTTGTGAAATCTACAGGCGTTTTAGGAGCTGATAATTATCATAAAAATATACTGTTTGAGTTTAGCCTATCGTCTGTAAATAATTAATTGAGTATTACGTAAAACAGGAATATACATTCTAAAATTATTTTTCAATTATTATTCGCATTCTAGTTTTTTAAGAAATTAGTGTTCCATATGTGTTGATTTATTAGGCTGAAAAACCGACAGAAATAGCTGTTTTTTGTAAAATAATGTGTTTTTTTTTGTTCAGAATATGATTTTTTTAAAACGCCAATTAACCTTGTGTTTACTATGTATCTAGCTTTCTTTCATGTAGTTGTATTGCAGTTTAATTATTGGAAACAATTTTAGTCTTTTGAGATTTAATAAAAAGAATGTGCTTTTAAATCGACTAATTAGTACGGTCGAAATGTCTTCGGTATTTTCTCCCAAACTTTTTTTTACACATTAAATAATAACTTTAAATTTCACAAATGAAAAAAATCACTGTTTTAGTAACTTTAGTAGCCTTGCCATTTATTATGATGGCACAAAAAAATGAAAAACCAAATATTTTGGTGATTTGGGGAGATGACATTGGTCAGTCTAACATAAGCGCGTATACATTTGGATTGGTAGGTTACCAAACACCAAATATTGACCGTATTGCCAAAGAAGGAATGTTATTAACTGATTATTATTCAGAGCAGAGTTGTACAGCAGGACGTTCCTCTTTTATTATGGGGCAAAGTGTTTATAGAACTGGTTTGAGCAAAGTAGGTTTGCCTGGAGCTAAAGAAGGAATTTCTGCTGAAGACCCAACAATTGCAGAATTATTAAAGCCTTTAGGTTATACAACTGGTCAATTTGGTAAAAATCATTTAGGAGATCGCGATGAACATCTACCTTCTAACCATGGTTTTGATGAATTCTTCGGTAACTTATATCATCTAAATGCAGAAGAAGAACCAGAATTACCAGATTACCCAGATCCAAAAAAGTATCCAGATTTTGCAAAAAAATATGGACCTAGAGGCGTAATTCATTCTTATGCAGATGGTAGAATTGAAGATACAGGAGTGTTAACTAAAAAAAGAATGGAAACTGTTGATGATGAAACTTCAGACGCTGCTATTTCCTTTATAAGAAACGCTGTAAAGGAAGGTACACCTTTCTTTGTTTGGTGGAATGGGACAAGAATGCATTTTAGAACTCACGTAAAAGAGGAACTAAGAGGTATTTCAGGTCAAAATGAATATGGAGACGGTATGGTAGAACATGATATGCATGTTGGTAAACTATTAGATTTATTGGACGAATTAGGTGTTGCTGACAATACAATTGTTCAGTATGGTACCGATAATGGCCCTCATAAAAATACTTGGCCGGATGCAGGTGTTAATGCTTTTAGAGGCGAGAAAAACACCAATTGGGAAGGTGGTTGGAGAGCACCATCATTGGTACGGTGGCCAAGTCACATTAAAGCAGGAACCGTTTCAAATGAAATCATATCAGGAATGGACTGGCTACCTACATTCCTCGCTGCGGCTGGAAACGATAATGTTAAAGAAGAATTGTTAAAAGGAAAGCTTGTTGGAGATAAGACTTTCAAAGTGCATTTAGATGGTTATAATATGCTTCCTCATTTAACTGGTAAAGAAGATAAAGGAGCGCGTACAGAATTATTCTATTTCTCAGATGATGGTGATTTAATGGCTTTTCGTTATGATGATTGGAAAATTGTCTTTTTAGAACAAAGAGCGACTGGCACAATGCTAACATGGTCAGAGCCTTTTGTAGAGTTAAGGTTGCCTTTGATTTATAATTTAAGACGCGATCCTTATGAGTTTGCTTCTGTAACATCTAACACCTATTACGATTGGTTGTTAGATCATGCGTACTTATTAGTGCCAGCTCAAGACATAGTGGGTAATTTCATAATGACTTTTGAAGAGTATCCTCCACGAATGAAAGCTGCAAGTTTTAATTTAGATAAAGTAATGTCTAAGTTGACTGAATCTGGAAATCATTAATTATAAAATTATTAATTCAAGACCTACTATTTATAATTAAATAGTAGGTTTTTTACTTGGATTCAATGTTCTAACGCAACAAAACGTTATTATTTTTTGATGTTACTAAGCTACGTTTTTTAGTTCAATCTCCATCATTTCATTAGGTGTTTTATAGTTGATAATTTTCCGCGGTCTATTGTTCAGTTTTTTTTGAATAACCAAGAGTTGTTTTTCGCTTATTTCATTAAAATTGGTTCCTTTAGGAAGGTGTCTTCTAATGAGTCCATTGGTGTTTTCATTGGTTCCTCTTTCCCAGGAAGAATATAAGGGTGAGCAAAGAAAATTTTCATAGTTGTATTTTTAGTTGTTTTTTCGTGTCTTGCCATTTCAATTCCGTTATCATATGTCATAGTTTTTTTAAAAATGGGATTCAAGTTGTTTAAGATTTTGCTAAACTCTTTAGCAACTTCCTCTGCTTTTTTACTCTTTAACTTTATGATTAATACAGCTCTAGTTTTACGTTCTACAATAGTTCCAATAGCCGATTTATGGTTTTTTCCAATAACTAAATCAC
>NZ_JBAHZZ010000087.1:0-5379 GCF_037132785.1 Flavicella sp.
TACTCAAAATCTGATGGAAGCTATTTGTTACAATTTATATAGAAGTCCAAGGATAATTGCCACTAATTCTAAAAACTAAAGGAAAATGAACCAAGAAAGAGATCCATAACTAAGATAAACAATGAAAATAAGAAAAAAAAACATAAATTTTAGATTTAAAAAGTCAAAATTGAAATCTAAAACTGAAAAGAGCATTATGCAACGGTCTTAGGTTATAAAGATAGAAAGCATAAGGGAGTTCAAAAACAGTGATAAATCAATAGAAAAGTCCACCCGTTATTACATTTATAGTTTACATGATAAAGCGGTAAGCCTCCAGGGTCATATTCGTTCACATTGGGGAGTGGAAAACAAATTACATTGGATATTAGATGTTGCTTTTTCAGAAGATGCTTCAAGAAAGAGAAAGAACAACGCAGCCCAAAATTATTCAATATTACTTAAGATAGCACTAAATCTATTGAAAAATGAAAAAACCGAAAAACAAGGTGTTGCAGGAAAGAGGCTTAAAGCTGGATGGAATCATCATTACCTTTTAAAAGTGCTAAACATAAAAGTGTGAGTTTGCCCTGCGTTTATTAGTTGAATTCAGCCATTTAAAAAATAATACTTTTTAAAATTACTCCCTAAGTTTATTACTTGACCCAATGTTTCTTTTATAGATTCTTCTATGATAAGAAGTTAATAAAGTGTCGAAAAAACAGGGAGTACTATATATTGACAAGCAAATTTTTCAAAGACGCAATGTACTATTTCCTTATCTTTGTTAAAAGCGAATACTAACATTATAACTTTTCACATGAGAATAGATAAATACCTTTGGACAGTTCGTTATTTTAAAACAAGATCACTAGCAACAGAGGCTTGTAAAAAAGGACATGTAAAAATTAATGGATCAAATATAAAACCGGCCAAAGATATTTATGTTGGAGAAAAAATAACGATCCGAAAAAATCAAATCAATTACCAAATTGAAATTCTGGATATTCCAAAAAACAGAATGGGTGCTAAATTAGTTGACTTGTACAGAAAAGACACCACTCCAAAAGAAGAATTCGAAGCCCAAGAGCTCTTAAAATACTCCAAAGATTATTACCGTAAAAAAGGTGTCGGACGTCCTACAAAAAAAGACAGAAGAGACATAGAAGAATACCACGACGTACATACTGAACAAGACGATCAAGATTAACAACTTAACCCAATAATAAAGGATTGTTTTAAGAACTTTTCTATATATTTGATTTTAGAAATAGAACATTGATATGACAGATAATAGCATTTTAAACAACGACCAAATACTTCATAAAACACGTAGAATTGCTTACCAAATACTAGAAAATAACATAAATGAACAAGAAGTTGTAATTGCTGGAATCTCTGGAAACGGTTATGTTTTTGCGACTCGTATTCAAAAAATATTAAGCGAAATTTCTGATTTAAAAATTACTTTATGTGAAGTTTATATCAATAAAAGTCAACCACGAGAAAAAATCACAACTTCCATTTCCAAAGAACTTTACGAAAATAAATCTTTAGTTTTGGTTGATGATGTTCTAAACTCAGGAGCCACTTTAATCTATGGTGTAAAACACTTTTTAGAAGTTTCTTTGCTGAAATTTAAAACCGCTGTATTGGTCAACCGTAATCATAAAAACTTCCCTGTTAAGGCAGATTTTAAAGGGATTTCATTGTCTACTTCAATAAAAGAACATATAAAAGTAGAGTTTACTGAAAATTCTGCCAAAGCATATTTAAACTAAAATTCTTAAAACTTCATCCGAAATTTCTAATACCGACTTATCATTCACTGGTATTATGTAATTTGATTGATCGTAATAGCTCGATCTTTCAAACAAGTGTTTTGCAATAAACTCTTGTAAATTTTCATCTGCAATATCGGCAACCAATGGTCTCTTCGACTTTTCTGAAAGTAAACGATTGTAAATTGTAGCAACATTTGCTCTTAAATAAAAAGAGGTTGCTTTCTTAATAATCAACTCCATATTCCCAGAAAAACAAGGTGAGCCTCCTCCTAGTGATAAAACACAGGAAGTTTTCATAGACAAAATTTCATTTAAATATTCCTTTTCTTTTTTTCTAAAATAAATTTCACCCTTTTCTTTAAAGATATCTGAAATATCTTGCCCTTCCCTGTATACAATATATGCATCTAAATCAATCAATTCAAAATTCAATTGATTGCTAACTTCTTTAGCTACAGCAGACTTACCACTAGCCATATATCCTATAAAAACAATCTTCATAATTTTATTTCTAAAAGCTTTTTTTGAATTACAAATATCACTTAAAAAAGTATAATAAAAAACTTGTAGTATTAAAATATGGGCTTATCTTTGCACTCGCAATGAGAAATTGCAAGACCTGGTAGCTCAGTTGGTAGAGCATCTCCCTTTTAAGGAGAGGGTCCTGGGTTCGAGCCCCAGCCCGGTCACTAAAAGCTTTTCACTATTGAAAAGCTTTTTTTGTTTTAAAACACAAATGCACACATGGCGGAATTGGTAGACGCGCGGGCTTGAGGGGCTCGTGTCCGAAAGGACGTGCAGGTTCAAGTCCTGTTGTGTGCACTATAGTAGTTTCCTTTGTCTCTCGAAAACACTACCAAAAACCTATCTTCTCCTGCTAAAACAAGGCTTACAGAGCGAATCACACAACAAACTTACAGTAAATAAGCGTAAATAAACGTAAATGTTTTATATTTGGTTTACACAAAAGTATACACACGTTTTATTATTATGCCAACACTAACATTTAATATTCGTCCTCTTAAAAAAAATCAAAATATTGGATCCATTAATCTTCGATATTCCTGGAAAAAAGGAGTTTCTCCTTTCAGAAAATCGACAGGATTAAATGTACCTTTAAATTCGTGGGATTTAAAAAAAGAAAGAGTTAAAAAAAACACTGAAGCTTACGCGTATGGAAAAAAGTTCAATGCCAAAATTGAAAAAATAATTGATTTTTTTGATACACTTGAAAAAAATTACAAATCATCAGGTAAGGAATTTACTAGAGCGGCTATATCACTAGACTATCATCTTTTCGACAAAGGAGTAGAAAAAAATACAGAAAACGAAGGCTTCACGGCCTCTCTAGCCAAATACATAGACCTCCTGCCCACTCTTATAAACAAATCAACAAAAAAACCTGTGTCCAAAAGAACAATTCAAAGCTTTAAGACAACTAATAAATATGTTGATCGATTTCAAAAATCTGTAAACACAACTTTAAAATTCTCAGACATAAACTTAGACTTTCATGCTGCTTTTATGTCGTATTTACAAAACGAGCACAAACTCGCTCTGAACACGACTGGCGGTTATGTGAAAGATATTAAAACTTTCTGCAAATATTCTTCCAGAAACAAAGACGTGCACTCAGATTCGTTAAGTTCTGAATTTTTTATTGTTAGAGAAAACACACAAGCGATTTATCTCGATGAAAAAGAAATTGACTTAATATACAATCATGATTTTTCGGAAAACCCGCGTTATGGAAACGTCCGTGATTGGATGATTATTGGCCTATGGACGGGCTTACGTGCTTCAGACTGGCACAAGGTTGAAGAAATGAAAAATGGATTTGTTACTCTAAAAATGCAAAAAACAGAAGGAATCGTTATGATTCCAATACACTGGCAAATAGAAGAAATCTTAAAAAAAAGAAAAATGCCTAAGCCTGTCAGTGATGTTGAGTTTAATAGAATTATAAAAAAAGTCTGTTACGAATTAGGCATAACAGAAATAGTACACGGATCCAGGAGAAGTCCTGAGACAAATAGAAAAGAAGTTGGCTACTTTCCAAAGAACTTATTGATAAGCTCTCACACGTGCAGAAGGTCATTCGCAACCAACTTATATAAAGCCGATTTTCCCACCCTCTCGATTATGAAAATAACGGGTCATAAAACAGAATCTAGCTTTTTGAAATACATAAAAGTAACTCCCAGAGAGCACGCTGACAAACTAAAAAAGCATTGGGATTTAAAATACAAAAAGATATAGTTGATAACTCGCTTGGGTCCTAAGAAGAAAACCGAAAGCCTATAATAAGAGACTTAAGAAAAGATACTTTAAAACCTTTATTCTTCTATCTCTTCCAGGTCCCTGTCAAGTCTTTTCTCTTCAAGAACCAAAAAATTCCAAGCATTAGTTAATATTTCGGCTACTTCTTCCTCAGAGGGTCTGTCGTTCGTAAAAAATTGCACATCTGCAATACTTTTATAAAACTCGTCATACCCAGCGTAGAAGCCTTCTGAATAGTCAAAGCGTATAGAGCAGGCAGGGAAATCTAACTTTACAATATAGGTTTGCTGAGCTTCTTGCGAGATGTTATTTTCGGCCCAAACAAAATGTTTATATTTTTTCATTGTTTTTTTTCAAATTCAAGATTATTCTTTTTTTAAAAGCTTGTCAGATCTACGTTCAAGCTGCTTCATTGCCTTTTCAAAAGCAAGGTTTAAGTTTGCGCAGGAGTCTATTGGTTCAAATATGTTTAATTCTAAAACACGCATTATGTCTAAAAAGATTTGAAGTTTAGGGCAAAAAGCCAATTTAAATACACGTCCAATTGTGCTTTCTGAATAGCCTGTTTTTTTAGCAATGTCATAATTAGAAATTCCTTTTTCGTTGGCTACTTCTTTTAAAATTAAAACGAACAACTGCCAATGCTGTTCGTTTTCTAGATTTTTATATACCATATTTTAAGTGTAAAATTCAACAGGTGATAATAAATTGCTTTTTTCGTTAGTGTAATTGTCTGTTATTACTGCGCTTGTAACTTCTTTAATTGTTCCGTAAAATGATATGAAATTTCTAGAAGTTGCTCCGATAAATCTACAAACTTGACTTTTAGAAGGTATTTCATCATTATAATGAACATTTCCATCTGTGTAAACAAGCATTGTTAGCGAGGAGTTTAAAGACCAAATAATATTAGGATGATTTTCTTGAATAATTATTTTAAACCATCTTTTTTGATTTAAACTTCTAGTTTCTGTATCGTAATTTTTTAAAGCTTGCTTGAATTCAAGAACTTAACGCAACAAATCAAAATCTTAGATTTGTTGTATGAAAGCAAAAAAACATAGCCGATTATCATTAAAAGAACGTGTTGTAATTGAAACATTATTACAAGAAAAAAAGACTAAAAGTTATATCGCTAAAAGGCTAAATCGGTCACCTTCAACCATTAGTCGAGAGGTGAATAAATGGGATGGAGACTACAGTGCAACCCTTGCTAATTGGTGTGCAAAACAAGACTATTTAAACAAGCGAAATAAGGATAAAATAAACACCTATAATCGACTTAAAATATTTGTTTATCGAGGCCTTTTAAATGGTTGGTCACCAGAACAAATTT
>NZ_JBAHZZ010000111.1:0-24698 GCF_037132785.1 Flavicella sp.
CCTTTAAAAAAGGACTATAACATCGAACAAAAATTAAGTAATCATGGAAAAAACTTCAAAGAGTTACATGTGGTTATTATGCAACTAAAATCTTGGTTAAGAGCAATACCAACTCATGTAAGTAAATGGCATATACAAGCTTATTTTGATGAATTTTGTTTTAGAATTAATAGGTCACAATACAAAGAATCCATTTTTCATAAAACAATTCTTAGAATGGTACTACAAAAACCTAAATCTCAAAAAAACACAAAACAGACACTAGGCGTATAACTCAGTAATTTGATATATGTAAGTGATGATAGAATACTATGTGAATTAATACGAGGATTTATTTATAATATGTTAGTTGTGATTTAAAAAGGATTGATCGAAATTAAGGAATAACTTAGTATCTTTACAAACTATAATTTAAAAATAGAATCAAATGGATTACGGAAAAGAATTTGAAAAATACGCAACAAAGCACCATGGAATTAGTAGTATGCATTATGATAAAATCATTAGTTCTGTAACTCCGTATATCATGGAAGAGCGTCAAATGAATATTACTCAGATGGACGTGTTTTCTAGGTTGATGATGGACAGAATTATATTTTTGGGAACAGGGATAAGTGATCAGGTTGCCAATATCATTCAAGCACAATTATTGTTTTTAGAAAGTGTTGATGCAAATAAAGATATTTCAATTTATATCAACTCACCAGGAGGTGGAGTTTATGCAGGTTTGGGGATTTATGATACTATGCAATTTATCAAACCTGATGTAGCTACAATCTGTACAGGGATGGCAGCTTCAATGGGTGCGGTTTTAATGTGTGCTGGTGAAAAAGGAAAACGTTCTGCGTTACCTCATTCAAGAATTATGATTCATCAACCATTAGGAGGAGCTCAAGGTCAGGCAAGTGATATCGAAATTACAGCACGTGAAATTATGAAGCTTAAGGATGAATTGTATCAAATTATCTCGAAACATTCAGGTCAAACTATTGAAAAAGTTCATAATGATTCGGATAGAGATTATTGGATGAGAGCCGATGAAGCTAAAACCTATGGAATGGTTGATGAAATTTTGACTAGAAACAAATAAAAAGAATACGTATTGATGTTTTAGTGATTTTTATAAATTGGCACTAACATATTGAATAACAAATAACGAAAGATGTCGAAAGAAGAAAATTTAGAGTGTTCGTTCTGTGGACGCAAAAAAGTTGAGACAGACTTGCTTATAGCTGGTATGGAAGCACATATTTGTGATAAATGTATTGAACAGGCTCACGGTATTGTATTAGAAGAAATTCAGAATTCTGAGGTGTTGCTAGGCTCAGCTGATTTGGTTATCAAAAAACCTACAGAAATAAAATCTTTTCTAGATCAATATGTGATTGGTCAAGATCAAACGAAAAAAACGATGGCTGTGGCTGTGTACAATCATTACAAAAGATTGACACAATCAAAAGACGATAAAAATGATGTTGAAATAGAAAAGAGTAACATGATTTTAGTCGGTGAAACAGGAACAGGTAAAACATTAATTGCGAAGACAATTGCTAGAATGTTAAATGTACCTTTTTCCATTGTTGATGCCACTGTTTTAACGCAAGCTGGATATGTTGGAGAGGATGTAGAAAGTATTTTAAGTAGATTGTTGCAAGCTGCCGATTATGATGTAGAAAAAGCTCAACGTGGGATTGTGTTTATAGACGAAATTGATAAAATTGCTCGTAAAGGAGATAATCCATCTATTACAAGAGATGTTTCTGGAGAAGGTGTTCAGCAAGCGCTATTAAAATTGCTAGAAGGAACCGTTGTAAATGTTGCTCCTAAAGGAGGTAGAAAACATCCTGATCAAAAATTTGTAGAAGTAGATACAAAAGATATTTTATTTATCGCAGGTGGTGCTTTTTCGGGTATTGAAAGAAACATTAGCAATCGTTTAAATAGACAAGCAGTTGGTTATTCTGCAGCAATGGCCGTTGATAATATTGATGAAAATAATTTATTGCAATATGTGATTCCAAGCGATTTAAAAACTTTTGGTTTAATCCCTGAAATAATAGGTCGATTACCAGTGTTGAGTTATATGAATCCTTTGGATGCAAAAACATTACGTTCAATTTTAACAGAACCTAAAAATTCTTTGATCAAACAATACACAAAGTTGTTTGAAATGGATGAGGTGAAGTTTTCTATTGATGAAGAGGCTATGGATTATATTGTAGAAAAAGCATTAGAATACAAGTTGGGAGCTCGTGGCTTAAGGTCGTTGTGTGAGGCAATCCTTACAGATGCAATGTTTGAATTACCAAGTTCAGATGTAAAAGAGTTGGATGTTGATAAAGAGTATGCAGAGGCAAAGTTGACAAACTCAACTCTTAAAAAGTTAAAGGCAGCAAGTTAATTTGACTATTAAAATTAGAAAAAAACAAAAGGGAGGCAGGTGCTTCCCTTTTGTTTTAAAACGTTTTACTTAATGCAACCCTCCTCGAATTACGAGGGGCTCTTGTGATCCATCTAGTATGCTTCTTCCAATAAAACAATAAAACTCCAAATATGAAAATACGTTTATAGTGATATTTGTTGCACTGATACCATTTAAAAACCAAATTTGTAGTACACCTATTAGTGATACTGTATTTAACTTGTGTTTTTAGATAAATTATTTTTTTTAAAAAAGAGTTTTAAAATGTATTGAATCTAAATTAATTAACATTGGAAAATGAAATGCTGTGTTTTGAGGGTGAAATGTAAAGAAACTTATCTATTTTTGTTTTTAAATAAAATCACCATTTACCAATATAATATTCAATAATGATTTTAAGGAGTACTATTGATCGTGTTTTTGAAACTGCTCGTGTTGAGGAGGTAATAGGCGAGTTTGTAACTCTAAAAAAGGCAGGAAGTAATTTTAAAGGTTTAAGTCCTTTTACAGACGAAAAATCTCCTTCCTTTATGGTGTCTCCTGTCAAACAAATTTGGAAAGATTTTAGTACAGGTAAAGGAGGAAATGTGGTTACGTTTTTAATGGAACATGAGCATTTTACTTATCCAGAGGCTATAAAATATTTAGCTAAGAAATACAATATAGAGATAGAGGAAGAAGAACAGTCTAATGAACAAAAGGAAGCAGCTGACGAACGTGAAAGCATGTATGTAGTTTCTAATTTTGCAAAAGACTATTATCATGACATCTTATTAAACAATCCAAAAGGAAAAGCTATTGGATTGAGTTATTTTAAAGAACGTGGATTTACGGATGAGACTATAAAAAAATTCGATTTAGGTTATAATTTAGACGATTGGTCGGCTTTTACTGATACTGCCATTCGAAAGGGTTATGATATAGAGTATATGTCCAAAACGGGACTTACAATTGTCAAAGAAGGAGGCAAGCAGTTTGACCGATTTAAAGGTCGTGTTTTGTTTCCGATTCATAGTATGAGCGGTCGTGTATTAGGGTTTGGTGGACGAATTCTAAAAGCAGATAAAAAAGCTGCAAAATATTTAAATTCTCCAGAAAGTGAAATTTACCATAAGAGTAAAGTGCTTTATGGAATTTACCATGCTAAGCAAGCTATTTCAAAAGAGGATACCTGTTATTTGGTTGAAGGATATACAGATGTAATCTCTATGCATCAAGCGGGTGTTGAAAATGTTGTAGCCTCTTCAGGAACTGCGTTAACGCCAGATCAAATACGATTGGTAAAAAGATTAACTCCAAATATTACGGTTTTGTTTGATGGAGACGCAGCAGGAATTAGAGCTTCTATTCGTGGGGTTGATTTGATATTGGAACAAGGTATGAATGTTCGGGTTTTGATTTTTCCTGATGGAGATGACCCAGATAGTTTTGCTAAACGTGTTTCTACTGAAGAGTTAAAAGAATACCTAGAAAAGAATTCGAAAGATTTTATTAATTTTAAGGTTTCTCTTTTAATGGAAGAAGCTGAAAAGGACCCTGTGAAAAAAGCGAATTTAATTCGTGATATTGTTAATAGTATTTCTAAGATACCTGATAATATTCAGCGAGAAGTATATGTCCAGGAGTGTTCACGAATCATGGAGATTTCCGAAACAGTTTTGTTTAATGAGTTAGCTCAAATCAGTAAGAAAACAGAAAGAGAGGACTATCAAAAAGAGCAACAACAAATAAGGAGGGCTGAACGCGAAAATCAGAATTCAAATAGGTCTTTTGAAGCCAAAGAGGAAATTCCAGGGAGTACAAGTTCTTATTTGATGTCGAGATCACAACGTCAAGAGAGTGAAAAAGAAGGATTAGGAGCCATAAAAAATGTACCAAAAGAAATCAATACTCTTGAGATATATGAAAGAGAAATTATAAAAATTCTTTTGATCTATGGAAATAATCAAGTTGAATTTGTTGATTGGATAGAGGAGGTGAATGAATTCGGAAGTGTTAAAATGATAAAAGAAGAATATTCTAACGTTGTTTCTCAGGAATTGTATTTGCAATTACAAGATGACGAGGTTGAGTTTTCTCATGCTATTTTTCAAAAGATATATTTAGAGATCATCACAAAGTTAAATATTGAACAAAATATTTCTATAGAAGAGTTGACAAGTCATCAAGATTTAGAGATATCACAGACAGTTACTGATATTTTAATGGATGATGAAAAACATATTTTGAGTGATTGGGAGAGTAAAGATATTGTGGTAACCGCCAAAGAAGATGTTTTACCAAAATTGGTAACAGATGCGATATTGAATTTACGTAGAGTCTTGATTGAACGAAAAATTAAAGAATTAACAGCGGAATTAGCTGCAGGAAAAAACAGAGAGTCTTCTTTGGAAATGGTGGTTGATTATACAGCTTTGAAAACCAAACTATTTGAGAAGTTAAATAGGATTTTGTAAATTATTTTCGAGTTTCTAATTCTATTACCTCTAAATTTTTTATTTCAGAATTGTCAACTTCAAAACGAAGCATGGTTCGTACCTGATGAAAACCGTATTTTCCGACTGCTCCAGGATTCATATGGAGTAAATTTAGTTTTGTATCGTATTGAACCTTTAATATATGTGAATGTCCACTGATAAATAATTTAGGAGGATTGTTCCTTATCTCTTCGGTAATTCTAAAATTGTATTTATTTGGGTATCCTCCAATATGTGTAATCCATACTGAAACTCCTTCTATTTTAAATTTTAAATCTAAAGGGTATTCTGCCCTTACAGTATTATCATCAATATTTCCATAAACAGCTCTAAAGGGTTTTAATTTTTTAATTGTATCAGCAACCTTTATCTGTCCGATATCTCCAGCATGCCATACTTCATCAGCTTGTTTGATATATTTTAGAATCTGATCATCAACAAAACTATGCGTGTCTGATAAAAGTAATATTTTTTTCATAGATTAATACTCAGAGGATTCTTTGATTTTATTTCCTTTGGAATTATATTTTATTGAACCTGAAAATTGATTCAAATGTAAGGTATCTAATGCTAATCTTTGTTTTAGCCATCTTTTTAATTGCGCTTCTTGTTGTTCTGTGTTTTGGATACTGTCGTGCCAATGTATATAAAATACAGGAATTGTGTCTGTCGTTTTAAAATTGGTTTTTATAAGGTTTGAAAAACTTATAGAAAGTATACCATCATGGTTTATTTTTGCTTCTTTGCTTATGCTAGCGAATGGAATCTGACGTTTCCTAGTTTTTTCTAAGAGGTCTGTCAGATCTCTTATTTTTTCATTTTTCTGAGCAATAGATTCTTCCTTAGTAGCTATAAGAGCTTGGTTTTTTACATAGGAACTTTTGATAATATTTATTTCATGTATTAATTTAGAGGTTTCTTCGTCTTGATGTATTTCTAAAGTAGTTTTTGCTAACCCAAATTCTGGAAGTCTAGCTTGCCATTTATGTAATTCTGATTTTTTAATATTCTGACCTAGAATTACTATTTTGATGTTTCGAGATATATAACTTATATCGGTATTAATAATTCCAGCACCTGTTGATTTTGCTAATACTTCAATATATTGTTGTGCATTTTGAATGTATTGATTTTTTTTAAATAACCCATAGAACAAATAAATGCTAAACCCGAAAATGATTATAGCAACCGTAGAAGCGACCTGAGAAATTTTCCTTCTATTTCCAGAATTGATATAACGCACTACAGGGAAGTTTAAAAATTTTACAATAACAAAAGTAGCTAGTGCAATAAAAATGGTATTAATGGTAAACAAAAACATGGCGCCACCAAAGAACTTGAGATTCCAAGTAGCTAATCCGTAACCGGCCGTACACAACGGTGGCATTAATGCTGTTGCGATGGCAATTCCCGCAATCGTATTAGTTAATTCTTTACGCCTACTTAAAGCGATAATTAGGGCTAGTCCACCAGCTATAGCAATCAAAACATCACGGACATCAGGTTGTGTTCTTGCTAGGATTTCTGGAGTTGCTTCTTGAAATAAAGGGATGCTAAAAAAAACAAATGAAGAGCTTAAACTAAGACCGACCATTACTCCTAAGTTAATGAGTGACCTTCTTAGTGTGTCAATATCATTAATACCAATGGACAGACCTATTCCTAAGATTGGTCCCATTAGGGGGGATATTAGCATGGCTCCAATAACTACGGCAGTTGAACTTGTATTCAGTCCAATGGAAGCAATTAAAATAGAAAAAATTAAAATCCAGGCAGTGTGACTTTTTACTTGAATTCCATCCTTTATTTTTTGAATGGTTTCTTTTTGGTCAGTACCTTCACGAATATCGAGTAGGTTGATTAAAAAGGTTTTGATACTTTTAAAAAAAGCAGAATAATTCTTTTTAATGTCCTCTTTGTCTTCCTTTAACTTTTCAGTTTCCTGATCTTTATTTTCCATTTAAAAATTGATTTCAGTTATAGCTCTATGATATTAAATATCTCCATATTTAGTTTTTACTTCAGTTGCAATTTCTTTTATGTCTTGTTCTTTTTCTTTTGGACAAATAAGTAATACGCCATCTTTTTCAGCCACAATAAAATTTGAAAGACCTTGAATAATTACTTTTTTATGGCTTTGGGTTTTGACAATGTTTCCTTCGGATTCTCTATAGATAGTTTCTCCTCCGATAGTAATGTTTTCTGTTTTAGAATTGGCCAATTTGTTATATAATGAACCCCAAGTTCCTAGATCATTCCATCCAAAATCTACAGGTAGTACATGTACGTTATTGGCTTTTTCTATAATGCCATAATCGATAGAGATATTTTCAGACCTTGCGTAGTTATTGTCAATAAAATCCTGTTCTTGATCTGTATTCCAAAAAGCAGCTCCTTCTTGGAATAAGTCATGCATTGCTGGTAGGTGGTCTTTAAATGCTTTGATGATGCTTTTGGCTGTCCATACAAAAATCCCGGCATTCCATAAATAACCTCCTTCGGCTATATATTTTTTTGCATTCTCTAAATTTGGTTTTTCTTTAAATGTTTTTACTTTTTTTATTTCTTTAGAGTTTTCTTCATATTGTATATAGCCATAGCCTGTATTTGGGGAGCTAGGTTTTATACCAAGGGTCATTAATATTTCATCTTTATTGCTAGCGTCAAAAGAAGTTTGAATGTTTTGTAAGAATTCTTTTTCGTCGTCAATCCAATGGTCAGAAGGGGCAATTAGCATAACTCCTTTTGGGTTTTGACTATATACCTTTAGGGCTGTAGCAAGAATACAAGGAGCGGTATTTCTCATAGCAGGCTCTAAAAACAACTGTTTTTCTGTCAATTTAGGAAGCTGCTTTAAAACGATATCTTTATATGTCTTGTTAGTGGCGATAATCATGTTTTCAGAAGGCACCAAAGATTCTAGTCTGTTAAACGTTTTTTGAATTAAAGTTTCTCCTACACCCAACATATCGTGAAATTGTTTTGGCGTTTCTGAGGTGCTAATTGGCCAAAATCTTGAGCCAATTCCGCCAGCCATAATTACTGCGTAGTTGTTTTTTTTCATGTTAATGTAGAGGTCTTACCTCAGAATTTAAATGGATTAAATATTTTTTCTTAGTGCCTAAGTCCAAGCAAAGAGATCTTGTTCGCCTTTTTTCAAGCAATTTGAATTTTCTGTTTTTAAATTCAAAGGTGTATCCAATTTTTAATTCAAATATATAATTTTTATCTGAACTAATAGGTTCTTGTTTTAAGGCAAGTGATAGATGCTGGTCGCTATCTGTACTAGCTTTAGCGTTGAGCAAATATTTTGCTAAAATCGGTAGGATTTTATTTGGGTAAACTTCAGGTCTTACAAATGGAAGCATCAACTCTTTAAAAGTTGTTTTCCATTCGATACCATGTGGTTTTACTTTTCCATATAATTTATGAGTTTTGTAATGTGCTATTTCATGCACAAGAGTTAAAAGAAATTGAGAGGGGTTAAGGTTGTTATTAACGGTAATTAAATAATTTCCATTTTTTGTTTTTCTAAAATCACCATGCTTTGTAGCTCTCTTATTCTTTATAAGAACACTCAAGTCTTTTGCATCGAGATATTCTCTTATCTTTTGATGAGAAGACTCAGGTATATAATTATAAATATCTTTCAAAAAAAAACTTAAGGAGTGGTACTTGAAACTTGTAATACTTTTCCGTTATAGAACTTATAGCCAGTAGTTGAGAAATCATAGATATATGAAGCTATTTCGGTTGGTTGTAGAGGTGCTTTGTAGTCGGGGAATGCTTCTGCTAACATTTCCGTTTGAACAGCGCCAATAGCTAGAACATTAAATTTATAACCTTTTTCTCGGTATTCTTCAGCTAATAATTCTGAAAGGGTAATCACAGCACCTTTAGAGGAACTGTAGGCTGCAAGCCCTGAAAACTTCATGCTTCCTTGTATTCCTCCCATACTGCTAATTGTTACAACATGTGTGTTTTTTACAAAATAGGGTAGGAGCGTTTGTGTAAGTGACGCTACTGCAAACACATTTACATTATATACATTGATAAAATCCTCCGTTGTAGTTGTCTCAAACTCTTTATTGAGTAGTGTTCCTGCATTATTGATTAGGATATCAACTTGCTTCCAATTGTTTTTTATAAAATCATTTACACTAGTAAGTGATTGTTTTTTAGTAAGGTCAATTGCCAATGTTGTGATGTTTTTGTGGTTGATTGCTTCAAGTGTTTTCGCATTTCTTGATAAGGCTAATACATTGAAATTATTGTTGGCAAATAATTGTGCTAGCTCAAAACCTATTCCTCTACTGGTTCCAGTAATTACTACATTTTTCATTTGTGTTTTTTGATAAAGTTTATTCTTCCTCAGGGAATACTATATGTTGATATGCACCGATATCTGGAGCTAAGGTTCTATTAGTTTCTATAATATCTAAAGGTGTTCTGTTTGCCTTTTTTGGATCAGCTTGGTCAATCAATTCGCTGTTTTTTCCTATGTAAAATTTATTCAATGAAGAATCTAGGTAATCTGCATCGGCATTTTTTAAAATATTTAAATAATGGTTTGTGTCAGTGAAATCAACTAAAGCATCTTCGTCTGTTCCATTGTGTTTGATCATACAGTTTTGAAAAAAGTAATCAAAAGTATCAGTCTCGTTTTTTTCTAGATAGAGTTCTTTATTAGTATTGCCATCAATAATCGTATTGGTAAAACGGGCATTTAAAATAAAAACAGGGTTTTTTAGTTCCTCGTTAGTATTGATATTACTTATTTGTAAAGCACTTCCACTTCGAATGCTTTCTGACCAATAATTAGCTAAAGTTATATGGTTGAAATCATAAGTTCCTCCATTGATTATTGTAAAAGAAGCGGTTCTACTATTTCCAATCACCACATTTTCTCCGATGATATTGGTTTGGTTTGCAAGTAAACCAATATTTGAATTATTGTATAATTCAGTGTTTTTTATGGTCAATGTTGGAGTCGAGTTGTTAGTACTAATAGAATCGCAGACAATCCCATACGAACTGTTTCTTGAGCTTAAATGATTGATGATGTTAGATTTGCTACCAGACCTTAGCCAAATAGCATCCCATTGCCCAGAGATCTCACTAAATTCTGGTTCAAGTCTGTCTCCTTCAAGGATTACTTTTTCTGACAATGTTCCGTTTATGATTAAGCTAGCATCTTTTTCAATTACAAGTGCGGAGTTTTTATGAAAATGTATTTTTTTATTAGCTGCAATAGTAAGTGTTTTGTTAGATGGAACTCCACAATAGCCATAAATAACGATGGATTTATCATTAGAGTTATCATTGAATATAGTAATCTCGTCATCTGATAAATAATGAATTTTTCTTGATTCAGCTCCTGAAATAAAATAAGGGACAATTGTATCTAAGTCAGTTTCATTATGTACATAAATAAAGTGTGTATCCTGCACTAGGGTAACTAATTTTACATTTTGAAGTTTGTTTCCAGAGTCAAAAACAATCGAATCCGTATAAAGTGGGTTTTGAGAAGAATAATTAAGAGTTCCTTCTATAAAGATATACAAACTATCTTTTGCTCTTAAAGTAATATTCTGAAATGAAGTTCCTGGTAATCCATCTACATTTAAGCGATAATAAGAATCAGATCTACCTAAGTTAATAGACGGAATATCTATATCGTCAGAGCTATTATTATAGACTTTTAAGGTATAGGTGCTTGTGCTGATTGTGGAAAACACAGTGTCTAAAAAAACAGTATCCGTAGAAAAAGTTAAATTTCCAGTGCTAGGAATTGTGGAGAAATCTTTTCTGCATGAAAAAGAAAGGAATAAAACAGTTAATATAAGAAAGGATATAACTAAGTTTTTCATCAAAAAACATTTTTGTAAAGATACAATATTGAAATCTTTATAGATTCTTGTTAAGAATAATTGTAGATACTGATATTATTTTTTAATCAATTCAATTTCAAATGTTTTATCCCAGTTTTTTCCTGTGACAAATAATCTTTTGTTTTCTCTGTCGTAAGCAATACCATTTAAAACATAAGTCTTGCTAGCGTCGGGTTTATGAATTTTGTCTCTGAGTTTATTTAGATTGACAACACCTTCAATAGTACCATTTGTTGCGTTGATAATTATAATGGTATTTTTTTGCCAGATATTGGCATAAATTTTTCCTTCGATAAACTCAATTTCATTTAATCTTTCTGCTTTTCTTGTATTGGTATATGCCTCAATAAAACGTTTTTCTTTCAGGGTAGTAGGATCCAAAAACCAAAGGCGTTCAGTCCCGTCAGATTTTATAAGTTCTTTGCCATTATTGGTTAAGCCCCAGCCTTCTTTGCTTTTTCCGTATTTAAAAGTATTGAGCTGTTCGAAACTTTCTAAGTCATATATAAAACCAATTTTAGCTTGCCATGTAAGTTGATAGAGTTTAGAGTCAAGTATGGTAATTCCTTCACCAAAATATTTTTCATCTAATTCTTTAATTTGTAATACTTCTCCTGTTTTAAGAGCGGTTTTTCTTATAGAGGATTCTCCTTTTTGTCCTGTGCTTTCATATAAAAAACCATTTCTGTATTCTAGCCCTTGCGTAAAGGCATTGGTGTTATGTGGAAAAGTATTTATTACTTTAAAGGTGTAAATAGTTGGTTTTTGAGATGCCAAGAAATAAATGTTGTTGATTAATCTTTTAGAAGTCCCATTATAGTATATTTGAGCTGATAAGGAATGAACTCCTAGAACTTTGTTTTTTAATGAAATTGTAATATTGTTTTTCGAAGATATTTTCTTTCCGTCTAAATAAAAAATAAGTGAATCTATCGTCTTCCCGTTTATTTCAGTGACGAAAATTTTTAGTTCTTTATCTATCTTTATTTTTTGAGGTGTATTTAATTTGAATTCTACATCTTCACCGCATCCTGTAATGACTAGGCTGAAAAGGAAAAGTATAGCTGAAAATTTAAACGACATTTGTGTTTTTTTTGGATTAGAAACTTTTGATAACAAATAAAACAATTTATTTGTTCGAAATCTAAATAATATCGTTAAATTTGCAGTCTCAAAAAAAGAATTAAAGATTAAAAATATATAAAGATGAAAAAAGGTATACATCCAGAAAACTACAGAATGGTTGCTTTTAAAGATATGTCAAACAATGATGTGTTTTTAACTCGTTCTACAGCTAATACAAAAGAAATTTTAGATGTTGATGGAGTTGAGTATCCATTGATCAAATTAGATATTTCTAGAACATCTCATCCTTTTTACACTGGTAAGTCTAAATTGGTTGATACAGCTGGTCGTATCGATAAGTTCAAGACAAAATACGCAAAGTTCAAGAAGTAAGCTTCTTAAACTTTTTAGTTATATAGAATCCTATCATTTTTTGATAGGATTTTTTCTGTGTTTAAAACTATTGGAATTATAAAGTTAGAAGTCCTAAACCCTTGAGTTTTTGTAATGGTTTTGAATACCAAAAAAGTTCGAAATCTTCAAATTTGTTTTCGAAATCAGTTTTTATTTCAGAAAATTTATGTTTTTTAGTGTTTTTCTTAGTGCTAATTTTGTCAAGTAGCGCTAATAGCCATAAACCTTTAGGGGCTTCAAGCATAATTTGATTGGAGTTTTCGGGCGTGTGAATAGTCAATTTTATCATAGGCCAAGAATTACCCTTTTTACTTTTTGTAAATAATTCTGATATAGGAGTTTCACCAAGCCAAATGATTTGTGCATTAGGTTTGGTATATAGTTTATTGTCAACTTGTATACATTTTTCGATATAATTAGGAGGTGTAGTTGTTTTAGGTAAGTTGAAATCAAACCAGTCATTTAGTGGTAAGTCGAATCCGATATTGTGCATATAATTAAAAATGGATGCCTTTAAGCCTTGACTGAATTTTTCATGTTTTATTCCTGTTTTGTCTTTAAAGTTTACATCATTATTAGCAAATTTAATAGTATTGTAAAGTGGTGTAATTCCGTATTCTTCAGGGTTTTTCCCAATAGGACTATGTGTAGTTAATGAAAATTGATGCCAAAATCCAGATTGGATACTTCCTATTTTAAATAGCTGTCTTACCATTTCAAGACTGTTGACAGTTTCCAAAATCGTTTGAGTTGGATATCCGTACATCAGGTAGGAGTGAACCATAACTCCAGCATTGGTGAAGTTATTTGTAACCTGGGCAACTTGCTCAACAGTAACTCCTTTGTCAATTAATTTTAAAAGTCTGTCAGAGGCAACTTCTAGACCTCCAGAAATGGCAATACATCCAGATTGTTTAAGTAATAGGCAGAGGTCTTTCGTAAAGCTTTTTTCAAATCTAATGTTTGTCCACCACGTTATGGTTAAATTTCTTGATAGAATTTCTAAAGCAACCGCTTTCATTAGTGCAGGTGGAGCAGCCTCATCAACAAAATGAAATCCTGTTTCGCCAGTCTGATCTGTTAATTCTTCTATACGGTCTACTAAAATTTTAGCAGCCACGGGTTCATAGATTCGGACATAGTCCAAAGAAATATCACAAAAAGAACATTTCCCCCAATAGCAACCGTGTGCCATTGTTAGTTTATTCCATCGACCATCACTCCAAAGACTGTGCATCGGATTTGCAATTTCAATGACTGAGATGTATTTATCTAGTAGCAAATCGGAATAATCAGGAGTCCCAACTGAATTTTGTTTATAGTCTTGTTTTGTAGATAAGTTGTTGTAATAAACGGCTCCTTCTTTTAGAAGTAAAGTTCTTTTGAATTTATTGTAATCATCATTAGCAGGAGTTGGTTGTTGCGTATTTGAAATTAGGAGTTCAATAGGTAGTTCTCCATCATCTAAAGTTATATAATCAAAGAATTCGAATACACGGATATCTTTTAAATCTCTTAGTTCTGTGTTTGGAAAACCGCCTCCCATGGCAATTTTTATTTTGGGATATTGTTTTTTGATAAATTGAGCACAACGAAAAGCACTAAATAAATTACCTGGAAAAGGAACTGAAAAACAAATTAATTTAGGTTTTGTTTTATCGATTTTGGTTTTTAATATGTCTATGGAAATTCTGTCTATATAACTTAGCTCTAATGAAAGTTTGGTGTATAATTCGTCAAATGAATTTGCACTTTGTCCTATGCTTTCGGCATATCGGCTAAAGCCAAAATTATCATCAATACATTCAATTATGAAATCGGAGATATCTTCTAGGTATAAGGTAGCTAAATGCTTTGCTTTATCTTGATTTCCCATAGAACCAAAGGCCCACTCTAAGTCTTCTAGTTGTTGAAATCTACTGGCTCTGGGTAAGAAGTTTTCAGAACAAATCAATCTGGAGAGTGTTTTGTTTTTTTCTTGTAAAAAAGAAATTATAGGGTCGATAGTCTGGTAATAGCGATTTTTTAAAGCATATATACGTTGACAGTTCTCAGATACAATTGAATCTGTTTTGAATGCTATTTCAAAAAAATCTTGTATTTTTTTTTTAGAGAATAATTCTAAAATCACCTCTATTCCCAAATCCATTTGATAGATATCTATGTTTTGCGTATTTAAAAAACCTTTTAAATAAGCTGTGGCAGGATAAGGAGTGTTTAGTTGAGTAAATGGAGGTGTGATTAATAAAGCGTCTTTCAAAAGAATTAAATTTTTATCAAAGATACTGTTTCTGTACGTTTTTATTTTCTAAGCCCTAGAAAAGAACTTATCTTTGTATTTATGATTTTCTTTTTAAAACACAATATTTTTTTTATAAAATTATTAAAGCACACTGTGTTTGCTGGGCTTATGCTGTTTATCCTATTAGGTCCCACTACGATATCTGAATTGTTGTTCGAAGAAAATACGTCTTATTATATGCTTAAATGTAATGAGAGTACGGAGGGGTCTTCGGATACAGAGGATGTTAAGGCAGATAAGGTGAAGAAAATTGTAAATACTTTAGATGATTGCACTCTTGTTGATTTGTGTTTGGATAGAAACGAAATTGCGTTTCTCCTGGTATCTAGTAAAACAATCTATTTAGAGTCTGTTTCACGACCTCCAGAAGGTTAATTTGTTTCTCAAGACAAAATAATAGAACACGCTTTTTAAATAACTTAGTTAATTAAATAAAATAATGAAGAATTTTTTTTCAAACTTCAAAGGGGATACCTTTGGAGGAATAACAGCAGGTATTGTAGCATTACCTCTAGCCTTAGCCTTTGGTGTTTCATCAGGATTAGGACCAAGTGCAGGTTTGTACGGTGCTATATTTTTAAGCTTTTTTGCGGCTTTATTAGGAGGTACAAATACTCAAATATCTGGTCCAACGGCTCCTATGACAGCAGTTAGTATGGTAATGATAGCCGGAATAATTGGTTTAAATGATGGAGATGTTTCAAAGGCACTTCCAGCAATTTTAACGGTATTTGTTATGGCCGGGTTATTTCAGGTCGGATTAGGAGTGCTTGGTTTAGGGAAATATATTAAGTACATACCATATCCGGTAGTTTCTGGTTTTATGACTGCAATAGGTGTTATTATTTTAATAACTCAAATTTTACCTGCAATTGGTTATTATCCTAAAGAGGATGTAGCCTTTGTTAATCAGTTTGTACCTGAAGCAGAAGAGGTTATATTAGAGTCTATATTGAAAGATGAGGTTGGGAAAGGTGTTTTGGTGCTTGAAAATTTTAGTGAAACAATAAATAGAGCTCATGAGGTTAGTGATGTAGCTATTCAAAATGAAGCCAAGTCGTTAGCTTCCAGAGAGTCCTCTGGAGTTATTGGAACTTTAAGAGTTTTGCCTAGGGGAATCATGCTTATTAATTGGTTAGAATTGATTTTGGCACTTACTACAATTGCGATAATTTATGGTTTTAAAAAAATAACAACAGCTATTCCGAGTACCTTAGTTGCTCTGTTGGTTGTGTCAGGAGTAGCATTTGGTTTTGAATTAGACTATAGACCTATTGAAGAGATACCTAGTGGACTTCCTATTCCAAATTTAAGTATTTTCACTGATTTTAATTTTGGAAATGTTGTGCCGTATGTTTTTACAGCAATTACTTTGGCTCTGTTAGGAGCAATTGACTCCTTGTTAACGAGTGTTGTTGCTGATAATATGACAAAAACAAAACACAATCCAAATAAAGAGTTGATTGGTCAAGGGGTTGGAAATAGTATTGCTGCTATCTTTGGAGGTTTACCTGGTGCAGGTGCTACTATTCGTACGGTTGTGAATATTAACGCAGGAGGAAAGACTAGACTTTCGGGTATGGTTGCTGGTGTTATGTTGTTAGTAATACTGATGGGTTTTAGTGGTGTCGCTTCTAAAATTCCTGCTGCTGTTTTGGCGGGGATACTTATTACTGTTGGAATTGGAGTAATGGATTATAAAGGTTTAAGAGCTGTATCTGCGATGCCTAAAGATATAAAAATAGCCTTTTTTAAAGTTAGTTCTGAAGTTTTGATTATGGCGGTAGTTATGATTTTGTCTACTTTTTGGAATCTTGTAAACGCTGTTGGTGTAGGTTTGATTATTGCATCTTTAATTTTCATGAAAAAGATGGGAGATTTAACAGCAAAACATTCTGATGTCAAATCTTTAAAGAAAGAGAAAAACTGGAAAGATGAACTTAGTTTTCCTGAAAAACTAAAAGAAGAAGTCTTTATTAAACATCTAAAAGGACCATTGTTTTTTGGTTCTACAAGCGATTTTCAAGAGTTGTCAAGACAAATACCAGATACTGCTGCTACCATAGTTATTAGGCTTGAAAAAATGCATTATATAGATCAATCAGGATTATTTGTTATAGAAGATATATTGATAGAACTGAAAAAAAATGGTAAGAATGTTTTGTTTGTAGGAATATTGGATCAACCAAAATTCATGATGGAAAGAATTGATATCATTCCAGATCTAATACCTAAAGAACATCTTTTTGCTGAGTTTAGTTCTTGTACAAAATGGATAAAATCCAATTCTGAAACAAGTATTAAAGCTTAGATCATATTTAAATGAAAGTTACTCTTTTATAAAAAAGTGACTTTACCGTTACTCACATCATAAGAAGCTCCTATAATTTTAATTTCATCATTTTTTTCCATCTTTGCTAAAATCGGACTTTCTTTTCTGATTCTTTCGATAGATAATTCAACATTTACTATAGCTGTTTCTTCAATAGATTCCTCGTTAATTTCTTTGTTAACCTTTTTTACAGCTGGTTGAATTTTGTCAAGTAATGCTGTAATGTTTCCGAGTTCTACATGTTTACAAGCAGCTGTTACTGCTCCACATTTAGTGTGCCCTAAGACTATAACGATTTTTGATCCTGCTACCTTACATCCATATTCAATGGATCCTAAGACGTCTTTATTTACGATGTTTCCTGCAACACGAACACTGAATAAATCACCTATTCCTTGATCAAAAACCATTTCTGCTGGTACACGCGAGTCAATACAGCTCAATACGACTGCAAATGGAAACTGACCATTGCTAGTGTCGAGTACTTGCTGCTTTAAATCTCTTTGTGTTTTAAGGTTTTGAACAAATCGTTTGTTTCCTTCTTTTAAAATTGTATGTGCAATTTGTGGTGTTAATTTTTGTTGGGTTTCTTTTGTTTGTGTTTTCATGTATAAGAATTTTAAAATTGATGTTTTTTTGAAATATAAAAGAGTTGACCTTAATTGTTATTATAAAAAGTTAAATACAAGTTCTTTGTAAAAATTAGTTATAGCATTTCTGTCTTCGGCTAGATCTGTTAATTCAGGAAGGTGTTCCGAAAAATATTTTTGATGATGTGCTCCCTCTATTACGGTAGAAATAAGCATATGTGGGTATGGAAAACTAGGTTTTATTTCTAAAATAATTTGAGCAACTCTATTCACGACAGTTTTATATGCTGTATACGACCCTTTACTATTAGCTTCATCAACGTTTTTAGTATGATATGTTTTGATTGATTCAGAGAATATTATTCCACTAAGCAGTATTTCGTTTACATACGAAAAGTCATTGTCAATTAGTACAGGTTTTGTTAGAAGGTCTAAAGTTATATGTAGACGTTCTGAAGGGGACTCTATGTTAGTTGTGGCAAATACTAATTTGTATTCCATCCATGTCCAATACCAACTGGTTAAGTATATAAGTAAACGATGTTTGTTATTGAAATAACGGTATATTGAACTTTCAGGTGAGTTTGTTTTTAGACCTAACTTTTTAAAAGTGAATTGTTCGAAGCCTAATTCATAAATTAATTCAATGCTATTTGATATTATTTTTTTCCCAAGCTCTGAAGAATCTGGGTTTTTTGTATATAACTCAGAATCTATTTCTATTGGTATGTGTAGGTCTTTCATATACTAATTACTTTTCTATAGTAAATATAGTAGTAATACTATCGTTTATGAAAACTATATATGCAAAAAGAGTGTTAAATTATGGTTTTAGAATATTTTCTGGGCATAGGCATAATGCAAAAAAACCTTTACTTAAGTAAAGGTTTTTTATAAAAGGGTTTAATTGTTACATGGCAACTAAATCTCCTGTTCCTGCAAAGTCTTTACTAGGAAGATCTGATTTACCCATTAAATAGATGTCAACTTGTCTTGCCGCTTCTCGACCTTCAGAAATAGCCCATACAATTAATGACTGTCCACGTCTCATATCACCAGCGGTAAATATATATGGCACATTTGTTTGGTATTTTCCGTATTCTGCCTTGTAGTTAGAGCGAGCATCTATGTCCAGTCCTAATTTGTCAGCTAGAATACTTTCAGGTCCAGTAAAACCTAATGCTAATAAGGCTAAATCACAAGGCCAAATTTTTTCAGTTCCTTCAATTTCTATTAATTGTGGACGTTGACCAGGAACCATTTTCCATTCAACATTAACTGTTTTTAAAGCTGTTAATTTTCCGTCTTTGTCTTTGATAAATTCTTTTGTGTTAATCAACCAATTTCTATCACATCCTTCTTTATGAGAAGAAGATGTTTTTAATTGTAATGGCCAATA
Organism: Flavicella sp.; assembly: GCF_037132785.1. Lineage (GTDB taxonomy): Bacteria > Bacteroidota > Bacteroidia > Flavobacteriales > Flavobacteriaceae > Flavicella. The sequence goes on from NZ_JBAHZZ010000111.1 coordinate 18,893, forward strand.
TGGCCAAGGAGTAGATGGAGATCTATGTCCTGGAGGTTTTGGCATGATTTCAAAATTAGTTACCGAGGTTGCTCCTTGACGATTAGAAGTTCCAACACAGTCAGAACCCGTGTCCCCACCACCAATTACAATCACATTTTTATCAGTAGCTAAAATTTGATTTTTGATTTTTTGTCCAAAAATTACTTTTGTTTGTTGAGTTAAAAAGTCCATTGCCTGAACAACACCATCAGCATCAATTCCTTTAGTAGGCAAACTTCTTCTATCGGTAGAACCACCACATAAAACTACTGAATCAAAGGCTTTTAGTTCTTCAACATCAAAGTTTACACCTACATTAACGTTTGTTTTAAAAATAATTCCTTCTGCCTCTAAGACAGCAACTCGTCTATCAATAATTCCTTTCTCCATTTTGAAGTTTGGAATTCCGTAACGTAATAACCCTCCGATAGCATCATCTCTTTCAAAGACAGTAACTGTATGTCCAGCTCTGTTTAATTGTTGAGCGGTAGCCAAACCAGCAGGTCCAGATCCAACGACAGCAACAGATTTATCTGTTCTTGTTTTTGGTAGTTGTGGTTTGATCCAGCCTTCTTTGAAGGCGCGTTCAACTATGTTTTTTTCGATATTCTCAATTGAAATAGGATCTTCAATTATTCCTAATACACATGCTTTTTCACATGGAGCAGGGCATAAACGTCCTGTAAATTCAGGAAAGTTATTAGTTGAATGTAGTACCCAAGAAGCTTTTTTCCATTCTCCCTGATGTACCATATGGTTGAAATCTGGAATTAAATTTCCAAGTGGACATCCACTATGGCAAAATGGAATACCACAATCCATACACCGAGATCCTTGTTCGGTAATATTAGTATCGCTTAATGGAACTGTAAATTCATTATAATCTTGTACACGGTCTATTACAGGCGTGTATGTTTCATCTATTCTTTCGAATTCTTTAAAACCTGTTGCTTTTCCCATTGTTATACTGTTTCTAATTCTTCAAACATTACTTCACCTTTTGCCAAACGAGCTAAGGCTTTTTTATACTCAGTAGGCATAACTCTTACAAAGTTGCTTAAGCTAGTGTCCCAATCAGTTAATAGTTTTTTTCCTCTGTTGCTATCAGTATATAATACATGTTTTTCGATCAAACCTTTTAGGTCTGCAGCGTCTTCAGGTAAGATCTCTTCAAAATCAATCGTTTCTGTATTACACAATCCATTAATGAACTTGTTTTCTGGATCATAAATGTATGCAATACCTCCACTCATGCCAGCAGCAAAATTTCTTCCTGTACTACCAAGAACGATTATTTTTCCTCCTGTCATATATTCACACCCATGATCTCCAATTCCTTCTACAACAGCTGTTGCTCCAGAATTTCTAACGGCAAAACGTTCTCCTGCAATACCATTTATATACGCTTCACCTTCAACAGCTCCGAACAAACAAACATTACCTACGATAATATTGTCTTCAGCGATAAAGTCAGCTAGAGCGGGTTTTTTAATGATTAATTTAGCGCCAGACAAGCCTTTTCCTAAATAATCGTTTGTATTTCCTTCAACGGTAAATGTCAATCCATGAGCACTAAATGCTCCTAGACTTTGACCAGCAGAACCTGTAAAGTTGATATTTAATGTGTCTTCAGGTAATCCTAAGTGTCCGTAAATTTTAGAAATTTCATTACTTACAATAGCTCCAACAGAACGATTTGTATTGATGATAGGATATTCAAGAGTCATTTTCTCTTTTCTATACAAAGCACGGTGAGAATCTTTTAAGATTTGAAAATCTAAAACATTTTCTAAATCATGATCTTGTTTTTCTGTATTCTTAACAGGCATATCGTTATAAGCAGCAGGTCTGTGTAAGATTGCAGATAGGTCTAATCCTTTAGCTTTGTAATGTGTAATCGCCTTATTAGAATTGATTTTATGTGTTTGACCAACCATTTCACCTAAAGTTCTGAAACCTAATTCAGCCATGATAGCTCTCAACTCTTCTGCCACATAGAAGAAGAAGTTGATTACATGCTCAGGTGTTCCTTTAAAGTTTCTGCGTAAGTCTTTATCTTGAGTTGCGATTCCAACAGGACAGGTGTTTAAATGACATTTACGCATCATAATACAACCAGATGCAACCAAAGGAGCGGTAGCAAAACCAAACTCTTCAGCGCCTAATAAAGCTGCGATTGCAACATCACGCCCTGTTTTTAATTGTCCATCACATTCAACTACGATTCTACTTCTTAAGTTGTTTAAAACTAAAGTTTGTTGTGCTTCGGCTAAACCAAGTTCCCAAGGTAAGCCTGCGTGTTTTAACGATGTTAATGGAGAGGCTCCTGTTCCTCCATCGTATCCAGATATCAATACAACGTCAGCTTTGGCTTTAGAAACCCCAGCAGCAATTGTTCCAACACCAACTTCAGATACTAATTTAACATTGATACGAGCAGCTCTGTTAGCGTTCTTTAAATCATAAATTAATTGAGCTAAATCTTCAATAGAATAAATATCATGATGTGGAGGTGGTGAAATCAATCCTACAAAAGGAGTTGAGTTACGAGATGATGCAATCCATGGTAATACTTTTTCACCTGGTAATTGACCTCCTTCTCCCGGTTTTGCACCTTGGGCCATTTTAATTTGAATTTCTTTTGCACTAGATAAGTAGTGAGAAGTTACACCAAAACGTCCAGAAGCAACTTGCTTAATAGCAGAGTTACGACTATCTCCGTTTACATTTGGTTGAAATCTTCTTCTATCTTCTCCACCTTCACCAGAGTTAGATTTACCTCCAATTCTGTTCATTGCAATAGCTAAGTTTTCATGAGCTTCTCTGGATATTGATCCATAAGACATTGCTCCTGTTTTAAATCGCTTTACGATATCAGTCCATGGTTCTACCTCATCCAATGGAATTGGATCGAGATTATCAAATTCAAACAATCCACGGATTGTCATTAAGTTTTCCGATTGCTCGTTAATCATTTTAGCATATACATCGTAACTTTCCTGATCACTTAATCTAACAGCTTGCTGTAGTTTAGCAACGGTAGTTGGATTGAACATATGTCTTTCTCCGTTACGTCTCCATCTATATTCTCCTCCAATGTTTAATCCTAAACGGTTTTTGATTTGAGTATCTGGATACGCATATTTATATCTATCATTGATTTCCTTTTCAATCTCGTACAATCCAATACCTTCAATTCTTGAAGTTGTATACGGGAAGTATTTTTCAACAAATTGAGAGTTGAATCCAACGATTTCAAATATTTGTGAACCTCTATAAGAATGTAAAGTAGAGATTCCTATTTTGTTCATTATTTTTAAAATACCTGTTCCGATAGCTTTATTAAAGTTGTCAACAGCTTTTTGCTCATCCATTCCAGTAATAAAACCTTCTTGAACTTGCATACGGATTATTTCGTTTACCATATATGGGTTGATGGCACTTGCACCATATCCGAATAAAGTAGCAAAATGATGAGGTTCACGTGGCTCTGCAGATTCGATAATGATATCGAAATAAGAACGCTTACGTAAACGGTTCATTTGATGATGCACAAAAGAACACGCTAATAAAGGTGGAATAGGAGCAAGCTCTTTGTTAGCACCCCTATCAGAAAGGATAATAATATTAGTACCTCTATCTAGTGCTTTTGTTATTTGAGATATAATACCATCTAAAGCATCTTCAAGACCATTCATCCCTTTTATTTTAGGGTATAACATTTCAATAGTTTCAGCTTTGAAACCATCGATATTGATATTTTTAATTTTATCTAGATCATTATTAGAAATAACGGGGTTTTGTATTTTTAGTTTTCTACATTGTCTTTCTGTAATACTAAATATATTTCTGTCCTTACCTAAAGCCAAACTGATGTCTGTTACGATTTCTTCTCGGATTCCATCCAATGGCGGATTTGTAACTTGTGCAAATAACTGTTTGAAGTAGTTAGGTACTAATTGAGGCCTGTCTGATAATACTGCTAACGGAGTATCTATACCCATAGAACCTAATGCTTCTTTTCCTACTTGAGCCATCGGAGTAATTACTTCTTGAATATCTTCAATAGTGTAATTAAACAAACGAGAACGTGTAGAAATGTCTAGCGGTTCAATAGGGCATGCAGTGTTTGTTCTAGGGATGTCTTTTAAGTGGATTCTTGTTTTGTCCAACCATTCCTTATAAGGTCTTTCTGAAACAATTTTACTTTTTATTTCATCATCATTGATAATACGTCCTTTATTCATGTCAACCAAGAACATTTTACCTGGCTCTAATCTTCCATGACTTTCTACATCATCTGGAGCAACTTCTACAACACCAATTTCTGATGCCATAATTAATTTGCCACTTTTTGTGATCGTATAACGCGAAGGTCTTAAACCGTTGCGATCCAATAAAGCTCCTACATAGTCTCCATCTGTAAAAGGTACAGAAGCTGGGCCATCCCAAGGCTCCATTAAACACGCATTGTATTCGTAAAATGCTTTTCTTTCTTCTGACATGGTTTTGTGCTTCTCCCATGCTTCAGGAATCATCATCATCATTACTTCAGGTAATGATCTTCCCGTGTGTGTTAACAGTTCAACCACCATATCCATAGAGGCAGAATCTGATTTCCCGGGTAATATGATTGGGAATAGTTTTTCTATTTGAGGTCCAAAGACATCACTTTTCATGATTTCTTCACGAACACGCATTCTGCTTACATTTCCTCTTAACGTATTGATTTCTCCATTTTGACACATATATCTAAATGGTTGAGCCAATTCCCATGCGGGCATAGTATTTGTAGAAAATCTTTGATGTACCAAAGCTAAGCGGGTAACTAAGTCAGTTTGTTGTAAATCAGTATAATATGGCCCGATATCTTCAGGCATGATAATTCCTTTGTAAATTATGGTAGTCGTAGATAAACTTGGAAGGTAAAAATAGGCGCTTTGAGATATTTTTGATTTTCCAATTGTATGCTCTGTAATTTTACGGGCAGCATATAATTTGGCTTTAAAGATGTGTTCTTCAATCTCTTTTGATTTTCCAATAAAAATTTGTTCTATATTAGGCTCAGAGTTCAAAGCAATTTCACCTAATTGAGACGAGTCTACCGGTACGATTCTCCACCCTAAAATAGATAAACCTTGTTCTTTTATTTCCTTTTCGAAAGCATCTTTACAATATTTGTATTGGTTTTTGTTTTTTGGTAAAAACACCATGCCAACAGCATATTCTCTTTGTGTAGGGATATCAAAATCACAAACTCTTGAGAAATAATCATGAGGAATGTCAATTAACAATCCAGCTCCATCTCCTGTTTTTCCATCAGAACTAACACCTCCACGGTGCTCAAGTTTCACTAAAATTTCTAATGCATCGTGAATGATTTGGTTTGTTTTTTCACCTTTTAGGTTACAAATAAAACCTGCTCCACAGTTTTCGTGTTCAAATTCGGGTAAATATAGACCTTGTTTTTCTATCATAATCTTGAAAATAAGAACGCAAAATTACGCAATTTCAAGGTTATAAACCAATAGAACAGTAATAGAAAATCTAAAAATGAACATATTATAATATACGGCTACGTATATTGATAAATGTGAAAAAAATCAATTATATATAATTAATTATATTGTTTTCGAGCGAAAACAATATAAGACCGTTGCATAATGCTCTTTTCATTTTTAGATTTCAATTTTGACTTTTTAAATCTAAAATTTATATTTTTTTTTCTTATTTTCATTGTTTATGTTAGTTATGGATCTATTTTTTGGTTCATTTTCCTTTAGTT
>NZ_JBAHZZ010000112.1:0-18110 GCF_037132785.1 Flavicella sp.
TAAGAATATTTTTCTCAATTCTAATTATTTTTTCAGGTTTGAGTAAATTCTTTCAGAGTTTTATATAAGTTAAATTTCCTTTCAGTTTTCAGTGTATACTGTTTTTCTGACTACGTTTTATTCTGTCCGTGTTAATTCAGATTATGAGTGAGAATTCAGAGTATTAATTTCCGTTTGAGTAATTTCGTACAGTAATATTTTATTCAGAGTAGATTGGAGAGAAAAACAGTTTTTCTTTCGAGTCTGAGTGATTTATTTCGGTTTTTTTAGAATAACATTTCAATATCCACGTACACTCGGTAATGAAAAGCAACTAGTTATATGTATATAAAACACATCGAATAACAGTGTCAGCTGCATGATAACGATGTATATCTATCATTGTTTACAGTCAAAACTAATTAATTTTTTTACGTTGTTCTAATTGTTTTACAATTAAATCTAATGGATTCGTAATGTTTTTTAAATCTTGACTTTGTACATGGGTGTATATCATTGTCGTTTCTGGTCTAGAGTGACCTAATAATTCTTGTATATATCGTATGTCCGTTCCGTTTTCTAATAAATGCGTTGCATAACTGTGCCGTAATGTGTGTGGTGTTACTCGTTTTGTTATAGAGGCTAATTTACAACTTCTGGCTAAAAAATTTCGTATTGAGACTGGAGAATAAGACTCGCCTTTTGTCAATCCTTCTATTAAATAACTTTTGGGTCTATATGTGGTTAGGTAATTTTGTAACAAAGGCAACATAACATTGGCAATTGGTACATATCGGTCTTTTCTGCCCTTGCCTTTATGAACTTTTAACATTTTTCTTTGTAAGTCCAGATCACATAGTTTTAAATTGATTAGCTCTCCTATTCTTAATCCAGATGAATAAATCAAGGCAATAGATAATCGGTGTTTCATGTTTTTTGTGACACGTATCAATTCTATTATCTCTTCATGTGATAATACATTTGGCAATATTTTATCTCTTTTAGGAGCCAAAGAGTTAAAATCTATTGTGACTTCAGAGTTTATAAAAGAAAGATAATGCTTCATAGAGCTTATAAACTGCCGATGTGTACTAATAGATTTGTTTTTTGCTACAATTACATTTTCAGTATGCTGCTCTATAGAGCGAATATCAACATCTGCTTCTTTGGGTTTATAAATTATATATTCTGCAACTAAATTACAATACGTCTTTAAGGTACTTTCACTAAAACGTTTGCCTTTTAAATAAATATAAAAATTATTTAAATGTTCTCTTTGTATCGAGTCTAATTTATCTTTAAGGGGTGTAATATTGGATTTTAGAAACTCTTCTTTTGAAATATTTTTTAAATCTAAAATTGACTTGTTCTTATATATAGAGACTAATTTGTCTAAACTCATTTTATCCTTTGGGTAATACCAAATAGCTTTGCTATTACTCCAAATTGCACCTGAATTTATACAAAGCTTTTTAAGATCTCTGTCAAATTCAAAATGTAAGGCATATACTATTGCTTTTCTGTGCTTTACAAGTGAAACAGAAATAGTTTTTCTTAAAGTCTTCATATTCTATAAGATAAGAAAACTATTGAATATAGTATGTCTGTTTATAATTAGGTTAGTCAACCTAATTATTCCTTTTTATAAAAAAGGAGAATAAATTAGCTTATTGAACTTCCATAAAAACGTTTATGAGTAGATTCATCAATTTTAGGAGCCTTTCCTTCTTGAAAAATTAACACTACATCTGATCCTCCAAATTTAAAATAACCAAATTCTTCTCCTTTTTCTAAAACAGTATCAGGTGTAGCTAATAAATGCACAGATGCTATCTGGCACATTCCTACAGGGACTACAGCAACAAGCCCCATATCTCCATTTGGAGAATTCCTAGTATCAAGTATTAAAATTCCTCTAGCTTGTGAAAATTGATAGCCTTTTGAAATGTTTTCTGTTTTGTAAAATTGACCACTGTCATCAATACCTATATCTTTATACCTCAAGCCATAAACGGGGTAACTTTCCTTTACCAAACCTGAAACAGGTGAATGAAAATGATGATAGGAGTAGGGACCTAATTTATAATGTATACAGGTGCCATTTGTAAAACTATCAGCGTATTTACTACCTTTAAGAAAATTTTTAATGTTTGAAAATTGATGTGTTTGTTTAAACGAAATTTCATCAATAAAGGAATTATTATCTATTTTATATGTTTTTTTAAAAGTACAATCTGTAGGTGCGGTAATGATAAGATTGTTATCTTGATCATCTATAGGGCGTAATAATGGATTCATTTCCCAAGCATAATAATGATTAAAACTATTCCAAGGTAACTCTAATTCACTTTCAATAAAAACATCTGCTTTGGATGGATGTATTGAGTTTTTTAAAAACGAAGCAAGTATTTTTTTACTGATAGATTCTTTGGTATTTAAGAACTTACCCCAACTTTCAGTGAAATTGATTAAAAATTCTGTAAACCAAGGGATTTTTTCTCTAAGTGATCCTATCTCGGTTTGTTGGTCGATTAAAAAATAAAAATGGCACAATCTATCATTGGCTTCATGACAATCAAAGCTGTCAGACAGATTCCATTTTTCATTGGAAGTCTGTTGCGGAATCCATTTTTGATATTTTTTAAGATATATTATATAATCCTCTCTACACAAGGGCCAATCTAAAGCATTATAAAGATTATTATTTAAATAGAGTGCCGCCTTTGCATCAGCTAAATCTAAGGATTGCTCTATATATTTCCAATCAGTTTCACTTACATTATCAAATATAAAAGAAATGGATTCTTGGGTGTTTTCAGTTTGGGTTAATAGTTGATTCATAGCATAAATTATTAAACCATATAAGACGAATTTACATACATCAATAAACAAACATATATAAAATACAGTTTTACACGATTATAAGAGATTTAAATAGGGTTACAATTTTTTTGTTTACAAATTACAATTTTATTTTTAGAAACGATAAAAATACTTTTTCATCATAAACTAAAGATAATAAATAAATTCATGTTTACAACACAGAGGTAGAGAATATTATAAAATATAAAGTTCATTACCTTGTATCTAGTGTAACCTGTTATTTTTGAAGGGGATATAGTATCAGAAATGGTGTAATTATATTTTTTAATATAGTTGAAGTCACTTGCAATAATGATGAAATATAGTGATAAACTGTAATTTACATTTGAAATCATGAGTTTATATTAATAACAACAACTCAATGTGGAGTGTCTACCTTTGGATGTGACGATTTTTATGAGCTTTAAATTTTATATTTGACTTATGGTAAAAAAAGTATGACAATGAATTTAAAGTTGTGATATTAGAACTATTAAATTCAGGTATTAAGACAAAACAAGTTAGTGAGAATTATGACTTAAACCTTTGTTTTATTGGGTATTGTAGACGATAATACAAGTTGAAAACTGGAGGTTATTCAAAAAAGAAGGAAATATTTATTGAAGCTCAATAATACCAAATGAATTTCAGATTGGTTGATTGTAAACTTGAATTATTTTTTTCTCTAGACAAAATAAAAAATATAAGCATAGCCAAGGTTACGGTTCTATTTTATATTGAAATATAAAGAAAACAGAAACTAATTTAATCAATCATTTTGATGTTTATTTGATATAATACTGAAAGATTACATCCTAGTTTAGGATATCTCTCTCCTCTAGAAATGGAAATAAAATTGAGAGGAATTATTAAAAAAGTAGCTTAAGAAAATAGTCCTAAATTTACTAGGTAGTCCACCTGTCGAAGTCTTAATCAATAATATCGAATAACTCTTCTGGTGTATCAATTATGTAATCTGGGTTTTCAGCCAGTAAGGATTCTTTAGATTGAAATCCCCAAGTTACAGCAACAGATTGCAAACCTGCATTTCTTGCTGTTTGCATATCAATAACTGAATCGCCAACATAAATTATTTTTTTTATGTCAAGCTCTAAAGATGTACACATCTGTAAAATAACTTTTGGATTTGGTTTTTTTAATTCTTCTGTTGTCAATCCAAAAACGGGTTCAAAAATAGAAGGTAATTTTTCAGCAACTACTCTTTTAGTCAATCTATCTTCTTTGTTTGATAAAACAGACATTTTCAGTCCTTTAATTTCTAGTTTTTTTAATAAATCCAATATTCCAGGATAGGGAGCTGTTTTGTTAGTGCAATTGTCTTTGTAAGAATTCAACATTTCTTTAAAAACACGTTCAATTTCAAGTTCTGTTCTTACTGATGTTGGCAGAGCTCTAGAAACTAAAGTTTGAATTCCACTCCCAATAAAACTCTCATAAGATTTATAGCTATGAGTAGGGTAGTTCGAATCTTTTAAAATTACATTCATAGAGTCTGCAATGTCTTCAATGGAATTGACTAAAGTTCCATCCAAATCAAAAATAATTCCTTTTATATTCATCGTGTTATTTATTAATAGAGTTTATATAATTTTCGATAATTCCTTTGGCGTATTTACAGGCAACAGATTTAGTAAATTCAGAAAAATCAATAGGAGCATCATCATTTGCATTGTCTGAAATAACACGAATAATAGAAAAAGGAATCTTATATTCATAACAAACTTGTGCTACTGAGGCTCCTTCCATCTCAACACAAAGAGCGTCTGGAATGGCTTTCTTTAGTGAGGTTACTTTTTCTTTATGGCTAATAAATTGATCACCACTTAAAATAGCACCTTTGTTTACAGTAGTTTTATTTATGCCAAATTGCTTCATTTTTTCTGGTGATATATACTTTGAAATGTTTTGAGTAAATAATATAGCTGCCTTTTCTAATTGAATATTAGCCTTTGTTTGAAATGAGGTTTTTCCTAATAAAGGGATTTCAAATTGATTGAAAAGAGGTCGGGTATCCATATCATGTTGATATAAATGAGTACCCAATATCACATCACCAATCTTTAAATTAGGGTCTAAAGAACCTGAAACACCAGTAAAAATAATTTCATTTATGTTATAGTCATTGATCAATTGCGTTGTGGTAATGGCAGAAGCTACTTTTCCCCAACGAGAAAAAACAATAACCACTTCTTGTGAATTTAAAAATCCATGATAGTAAGAACGCATCCCTTTTTCGGAAATCGTTACGTTTTTTAAACCGTCGATAAGAGATTTAACTTCTTCTGGCATCGCACTAATTATTCCAATAATCATAATAATGTATATTAATCGCTGTAATTTATAGGAGAGTATTGGTGATTTGTTCAATAATAAGTCCGTCTTTCATCTCTAAGGTACGATCTGCCATTTCTGCCAGTTTTTTATTGTGAGTAACAATTACAAAGGTTTGTCCCATTTCCTTACGTAATTTTAAAAAAAGATGATGTAAATTTTCAGCCGATTTAGAATCTAAGTTTCCACTAGGTTCATCAGCAAATATAACTGCAGGGTCATTAATCAAAGCTCTTGCTACGGCAACTCTTTGTTGCTCTCCTCCCGAAAGTTCGTTTGGTTTGTGACTTGTTCTTTCCGATAGTCCAAGATACTCTAATAATTTCGCAGCTTTTTCCTCAGTTTCTTTTTTGTTTTTTCTTGCGATAAAAGCAGGAATACAGACATTTTCTAATGCCGTAAATTCTGGCAATAATTGATGGAATTGAAATATAAATCCAATATTTTCATTTCTAAACTGTGACAAAACCGTGTCAGAGATGCCATTCAATGATATTCCATTAACCTCTAAAGAATAATTTAAATTTTTAGTTGGCTTATCTAAAGTTCCTAAAATTTGTAACAAAGTAGTCTTGCCTGATCCAGATGGACCGATTATGGCAATAACTTCTCCTTTCTTTATATGTAGATTTACCCCTTTAAGAACCTCTAAGTCCCCATAGTATTTATGTATATTACTTGCTTTTATCATTTTTGTAAACTTAAAAGTACGAAAATATTAAAAATGCAGCAAAATCATGTTCCTTTTTTAGCTTTCTTATCAATTTAGGCTATCAAATTTTTTGGAATGGATAATAACATAGCAAAACTACTAAAAATAATGAATTTTGAGTTAAGGATTGCTACATTTGTGTTTTAGTAATAAAAATCAAACAGATGAATTTACACGAATATCAAGCGAAAAAAATATTAAAAGGTTTTGGAGTCAAAGTTCCTTTAGAGATTGTTGCAAACACTCCCGAAGAAGCTTTAGCAGCTGCTAATGAAATTAATAAAGAAAAAGGCTGTACTGTATTTGCAGTAAAAGCTCAAATTCACGCTGGTGGTCGTGGTAAAGGAGGTGGTGTAAAAATAGCTAAATCTATTGATGAAGTAAAAATTTATGCAGAGCAAATTTTAGGAATGATGTTGGTAACTCCTCAAACTTCTGCAGAAGGGAAAGAAGTGCACTCTGTATTAGTTTCTGAAAATGTATTTTATGATGGTCCTTCTAAACCAGAAGAATTTTATATGTCTGTATTATTAAATAGAAATACAGGTAGAAATATGATTATGTATTCTACAGAAGGAGGAATGGATATTGAAACGGTTGCTGAAAAAACACCGCATTTAATATTTACAGAAGAAATTGACTCTGCAACAGGAGTTTTACCTTTTCAAGCACGTAAAGTTGCTTTTAACTTAGGCTTGTCTGGTGCTGCATTTAAAGATATGACAAAATTTGTTACTGCTTTATATAATGCATATGTTGGTTCTGATGCTTCATTATTTGAAATAAACCCGGTTTTTAAAACGGCGGATGATCAAATTTTAGCTGTAGATTCTAAAGTTACTTTAGATGAAAATGCTTTATACCGTCATAAAGATTATATCGAATTAAGAGATCTTCGTGAGGAAAATCCAATTGAAGTAGAAGCAAAAGCTGTAGGCTTAAACTATGTTGATTTAGAAGGGAATGTTGGATGTATGGTAAACGGAGCTGGATTAGCAATGGGAACCATGGATTTAATTAAGCAAGCGGGCGGTGAACCTGCTAACTTTTTAGATGTTGGTGGTACTGCTGATGCAGCACGTGTAGAAGCTGCTTTCGGAATAATATTAAAAGATAAAAACGTGAAAGCTATTTTAGTAAATATCTTTGGAGGTATTGTACGTTGTGATCGTGTAGCGCAAGGTGTTGTTGATGCTTATAAAAGCATGGGAGACAAAATTAATGTACCAATCATTTGTCGTTTGCAAGGAACAAATGCAAAAGAGGCAAAAGAATTAATTGACAATAGTGGAATGGAAATTATTTCTGCTACTGAATTTCAAGAGGCTGCTGATAAAGTACAAGAAGTATTGGGTTAAAATTATAACTTATAAATCTATAAATCCGTTTCCAAATTGTTTGGAAACGGATTTATTGTTTTGATTGTTATCTTATCAAAAGAGCCAATCAATTCGAAAAATATTTCTCATTAGATTTATTCCAACATTTTAATGTATTTTTGAAATAAAGAGATAAGCTATTGATGATTGAAATAAGAAAAATTTCTGTTTGTGAAACCTATGAAATTAGAAAGGACGTATTGAGAGAAAACATTCAACTTACAGAAAAAATGGATGGTGATTTTGATAAAGACACCATTCATTTGGGAGCATTTATAAATAAAGAATTAGGATGTGTTGCTTCATTTATGCAACATGATAGTGACCTTTTTACTGGTTCTCAGTATAGGTTAAGAGGTATGGCTACTCATAAAAAACATCAGTATAAGGGGCTGGGGAAAACTATTTTAATGGAAGCAGAAAAATTTTTGTTAACGAAGCATGTTGGCCTTCTTTGGTGCAATGCTAGAGTTTTTTCCTTAAAATTCTATGAGAAAAGTGGCTATAAAAGAATAGGAAAAGAATTTGATGTAGAGTTTGTAGGACTACATTTTGTTATGTATAAAGAATTAAAAAAATGAATAGAAAACTTATAATAATATCAGGGAAGAATCATACTTTCAAATTTTATTAATCAGATAATTGATTATAAAAGTTTGATTCTTCCCTGACTAAGTAGTCTGTACTTTTCAATATTGTAAAAAGAGGAGGTTATTTTTTTAAATAATCTTTGATTTTAAATACCCATGCTTCGTTACTTGGCATTTGGTTGTATAAAACATCATCTAAATAGATGTGTAATTTGTCATTTTTATGCTTCCATTTTAAATTGCCTTCTCTCCCCAATAACGTTATTTCAGTGTTTTTTTCGGGTTTAGGAACATCTAATATCAAAACCTCATTTTTTGGCCACTCTAAAGAAATAGCGTATAGATTATTGTTGTTGGTTGTATAAGCGATATACTGTAACATAGAACTGTAGGTTCCTTTTAATCCTTGTTTACTGTTTTTTGCTTTAGTTAAACTAAAGGCACTTGCAGGAATAGCTTCTCTTTCTTGCTGTTTACTTTTCCAAAACAAGTGAGCAAAAGCATTTTGTATCGTTTCAAAATAATCTACTTTAATTTTATATTTTTTTCCTTTTTCAAAAATGAAGGTGTTTGTTGTTTTTTCGGTACTTACATTGTTCATCACGTTACCTTCAAATTCGTGGTCTTTGTTTTCCCATTGGTTTAAGACAAGTTTCCCGTCAATATACACACGGATCCCATCATCAGCATTTGCCTCTAAGGTATAGACTTCAGAAAATTCAGGGGTTATATAGCCTTCCCAAGTCACATTAAAATAGTCTTCTTTAATTGGTTTTATAGGCGTATTTCTTGCCCAATAAAAATCAATATTGGCATCAATTCGGGTTACGGTAATTTTCTTTTCTTCTCCCATGGTTGTCCAAGGTCTAGAAGCGTAAATAGCTTCCTCGTTGGTTTTTATCCAGGCACCCAATTGTATCAGACGCTCTTGCTGTAATAAAGGAATTTGCCCATCAGCTTTAGGACCAACGTTTAAGGTAATTCCACCACCATTTCCAACGGCTTTGGCAAAAAAGTGAATCAACTCTTTGGGGGTCATGTAGGCATCCAACTCTTCATTTCTGTTCAGCCCAAATGAACGCCCTATTCCTCTACATTCTGCCCAAGGTCTGTCAGGGCTTTTGATACCCGCACTGTATTCAGGAGTTAAAAATCCAGTGTTGCTGCCACTTCCCCAACGGTTATTTACAATAGCTTCGTCTCCTACTGTATTGTAATACCAAGAAATTAATTCCTTTGCATGCCAAGTTTCAGCACTGTGAAACCATTCACCGTCTGTAAATACTAACGAAGGTTTATAAGTACTTATTAAATCTTTAAATTGAGGAATCATTACTTTATCTACATAGTTTCCTATGTTTTCATGTGGATCAGTACACCATCGGTGTAATTTATTATTCCATTCTGGAAGTGAATAATATAAACCCATTTTTAATCCCTTTTTACGGACTGCTTTGGTTAAATCACCTACTAAATCACGTTTTGGACCAACATCTACAGAGTTCCATCCAGGTGCTTGTTCACTTGGCCATAAGCAATATCCATCATGATGTTTGGATACAAACAACACATATTTAGCGCCTGCTTTGTCAAATAAATCGGCCCATTCGTCTGGATTGAATAATTCCGCCTTAAATAATGGTGCGAAATCTCTGTAAGTAAAATCTTTTCCGTAATTGTTTTTCATAAAGCTGGTACGCAAAGGGCTTTTCATTTGTAAGCCTCTTAAATACCATTCGCCATAGGATTCTTTTCCTCCATATGAAGGTACGGAGTACAATCCCCAATGAATAAATATTCCTAGTTTGGCATCTTTAAACCATTGTGGATATTCTCTTCCATTGATGGATTCCCAAGTAGGTTCAATTGTTTTTTGCGCAATAATAGGACTGAATAATAGTACGGTTAATAATAGTAGCAGGGTTAACGTTTTGTTCATAATTAATTGGTTTTAAATATAAAGATACATTAGAAAAGGAGGTTTAAAGTAAAATTTCTCTAAACAACCAATGGGTAGGGGTGAAGGGGAGTTTTGTGTTTGTCGATAAGAATGGATAATGCGTTTATTGGTTATTCTTGGGCTACATTTTGTGTAATTATCATAAAATTATTGAATAATTACCTCCTAAGGTTTTTATTTAGAGGTCTTTAGGTTCTCTAAAAAATATTATGATTTTCACAAGTCACAGTTTTACTTATTTAGGTTAAAATAATTTAAACAGATAAGTATTGAGTTAGTATTTTCACAAGGTTTACTTTTTTTCTAAAATTAACCGAAGGGTTTAGTGTAAATGATAAAAATGTAATTAAAAGTTTGTTTTTATTTGTAATAAATCTAAATAAATGTAACTTTGCACTGTGATTACATTTAGAACTTCTTTAAATAGGTACCAATTAGATTTTTATGGAAAAAAAATGCTTTTAAGTTTTTGTGAACTTTTAGCATTTAGAAATAAGATCCGTAGAATTGATATAGAGTCTCATTTTTACAATGATCACAATGGTATTGAAATTATTTCTCTCTGTAATTTAAAGCAAATTCTAATCCTTGAAACTAGAGATGTTTTAGAGTTAAAGGATGTAATGGATACTATTTTCACACCAATAAATGAAGCAATAGCTTACTAATATTTATTTAGACTAATCCCAAAATACTTGATTTTACTTATTTATAGATATGTTTTTTATAAATTTATAAAATAAAACAGGAATCATGGAAAATATCATAAGAGAAAATTTATCTATTAATATTAAAGTAATAGATCTTTTAAATGAACAAATAGGACGAGAATCTAGAGCTTCTTCTGTGTATTTGGCAATGGCATCATGGTGTGATCAAAACGGTTATGATTTTAGTGCTGCTTTTTTCTATAATCAATCGAATGAAGAGCGTGAACATATGCTTAAAATATTTAAGTATATAAATGACAATGGAGGGATTGCGTATTCACCAGAAATCCCAAAAGTAAATCACGAATACGAATCTATTTTAGATATTTATAAAACAGCACTACAAGAAGAAATAGGTATTAGTAAAGAGATTCATAAAATCTTTTTAACTTGCAGAAAAGAAAATGATGTAGCTTCTGAACTTTTCTTGCAATGGTTTGTAAATGAACAGCAAGAAGAGGAACAAAAAATGAGACATGCTGTGAAAATTTATGAACTTCACGGAGAAGATGTTGAAAACCATTATCTGTTGGACAAAAGAATGTCTAGAAGTTAAATAATAGAATTGACCCTCATTTCTAAAAAAAAACAGAAAAGATATTCAACTTTTAGTATCAAAGCCAATTTTTTAAAAAAGAATAAAGACTATTGAATTACATCAATACCTCTATCAATTCATTTAATTATTTTGGCTAAATAACTCCAGGTAGCTTTACTGGAGCGGCTACTTGTGCAAGAAAAATTTCTTTTACTTCTCCTGTTTTGGCATTTCATTACTGTCATCATTAGATGTAAAAGTTGTCCATGTAGCGTTTTTTACTCCTTCTACACTGTTTTATCGTTTATGAATATTTATAACGTTATTGAAAAGTTCTAGTCGATAAAATAATCCCTTTCGTATAGTTAATAAGCTCAAATATCTATTACAATATTATAAGATGCTATATAGTTTCATCTTTGAGGTGTTAATTTAAAATACTCAAAATGAAATTATATCTCATTCTAGCAAGCTTGCTCATAACACAGATTACTTTGGCGCAAGAATCTTCAAGCAATAATATCATAAAAATATGGTCTTTAGAAAAATGCATTACATATGCGCTAGAAAATAACATTACAGTTATTGAGGCAGGATTAAATAAAAATATTGCAAAAATAGATTACAACCAAGCAAAAACATCAAAATTACCTAATTTATTTGGTAATTTTTCGCAAAATTTTTCTAACGGAAGTACGATAGATCCAATTACTAGTGACTATATAACAGACCAAATGCATAGCACAAATGTAGGTGTAAGTAGCTCTATTACTTTGTTTCAAGGGAATCAACTTAACAATCAAATAAAACAAAATAAATTACTGCTTGAGCAAAGTATTTTTCAAGAAGAAGTTGAAAAAAACAATATTGTTTTAAATCTTTTAGAAACCTATTTGCAAATTTTATACAGCAAAGAAAGTATACTGATAGCTGAAAATAACTTAAGCTCTTCAGAAAAGGAAGTATTAAGGGCGAAGGCACGTTTTGATGCTGGAACCATTGCATTAAGTGATTATACCGAAGCACAAAGTCAAGCTGCAACGAACAAATATAATGTGATTACGGTTAAAAATGACTATCAACAATACATAATTATACTAAAACAATTATTAGAATTATCACCTTTTGAAGAAATAGAAATTGAAACTATTGATGAAAATATGGATTTGATAAACTTAACTCTCAATAAAAAAGAAGTGTATAATAATGCTTTAGGTTATTTACCAGAAATTAAAGCTAGTAATGTAAATGTTTCAGCGAACAAAACGGAGTTAGATATTGCTAAAGGAGGATATCTACCAACCTTAGCCTTAACAGGAAGTGTTGGTTCTGGTTATACTAGTGTTAATGACAATGCGTTTTCAGATCAGTTTGATTTTAATTTTAATCAACAGTTAGGCTTATCACTAATCATTCCTATTTTTGATAGAAATGAAACTAAATCAGCAGTAAAAACGGCAACTATAAATATTAAAAAGGCAGAAATTCAAAAACAAACAACAGTAAAAGAAGTTTATAAAAAGGTAGAAACAGCTTATCAAAATGCTATATCCTCCCAAGAACAAGTAATTGCAGCAGAAGCCTCTAAACTAGCGGCAGAGCAATCTTATAAATTAGCACAAAAAAAGTATGAATTAGGTGATTTAAGCACAACAGATTTAGTGATCAGTCAAAATACATTTACCAATGCACAACAAAACTATTTACAAGCAAAATATTTAAATATTTTATATCATCAATTATTACAATTTTATCAAGGAAATGAGATTAAAATTTAATCAAAATTAAAAAATGAAAGCCAAAAAAAAGAGTATCATAGCTAGTATCTTATTTGTTACACTCGTTATAGTAGCATTTTATTTTATAAAAGACAATGATAATGTTGTTGTCGTAGTAAAAACTGTAGTAGCCAAAAAGGCGAATGTGACTACAATGGTTACCGCAACTGGAACTGTAGAGCCAATAATACAAGTAGAAGTAGGAACACAGGTTTCTGGTGTAGTCGAAAAAATATATGTTGATTATAATAGTGTTGTAAAAGAAGGGCAACTTTTAGCAGAGTTGGATAAAATAAATCTTCAGGCTACGTATAGTCAAAATAAAGCTGCTTATGACAATGCAGTTAGACAAAGAAATTATCTGGAAACTATTTTCAAAAGGCAAAAAACCTTATTAGACAATAAAGTGATTAGCAAATCTGATTTTGACGATGCTCAATATAATTAT
Organism: Flavicella sp.; assembly: GCF_037132785.1. Taxonomy (GTDB): domain Bacteria; phylum Bacteroidota; class Bacteroidia; order Flavobacteriales; family Flavobacteriaceae; genus Flavicella. The sequence goes on from NZ_JBAHZZ010000112.1 coordinate 13,309, forward strand.
CAAAGCGCTAAAGGTACTGTAACTGAACGTTTGTCGGATCTTCAAAAAGCAAAAACAAATTTAAGTTATGCTGATATTTATTCACCTATAGACGGCGTGATACTTTCTAGAGCTATTGACGAAGGTCAAACAGTTGCGGCAAGTTTTAGTACGCCAACTTTATTTACCATTGCACAAGATTTAAGAGAAATGCAAGTGGAAGCTGATGTAGATGAAGCTGATATTGGTGAGGTAAAAGAAGGGCAGCGGGTAAGTTTTATGGTTGATGCATATCAAGGTCAAGAATTTAAAGGAACCGTTACCCAAGTAAGATTAGATCCAACTGTAACTTCCAATGTGGTTACTTATACTGTAGTTATTAAAGCAGACAATCCAGATTTAAAATTAAAACCAGGATTAACAGCTATCATTTCTATTTATACCTTAGAATTGAAATCTATACTAACAGCCGAAGCTAAATCAATCAACTTTAAACCAGATGCACAAACACTAGCAAGTTACAATATGCAGCATAATTTACCAGAAAGTAAGAGTATTCAGACTGAAGGGATTTCACTATTATGGGTACTAGATAAGAATGGAGTTATCGCACCGAAATCTGTTAATCTTGGAGCTAGTGATGGGGTTAATGTACAGATTATAAATGGATTAAAAGAAGGTGATAAATTAGTTTACAGTTTAAAAAGTGTCAATAAATCGAATGCAAATAAAAATGGAACAAACGAAAGTCCGTTTATGCCACAAAGACCTGGAAGTAACAAAAAAAAGTAAGTAAGGATGAGTAAAGAAATTATCAAAATAAATGACTTAAAACGAGAGTTTAAAATGGGAACCGAAACGGTCCATGCTTTAAAAGGTATTTCATTTACGATTCATAAAGGTGAATTTGTAACTATTATGGGCTCTAGTGGCTCAGGTAAAAGTACCTTGTTAAATATTTTAGGCTGTTTAGATCAACCCTCTTTTGGATCTTATGAATTAGATGGAGTCCGAGTAAAAGACCTTAATGGAAAAGAACTGGCAACGATAAGAAATCAAAAAATAGGTTTTATCTTTCAGTCATATAACTTATTAGCGAGAACTTCTGCTTTAGAGAACGTAGAATTACCGCTTCTATACAATAGTAAGGTTTCTAGTGATGAAAGAAGGGAACGGGCTATAAGCGCTTTAGCAATGGTTGGTTTGTCAGATAGAATGCAGCATACTCCATCACAATTATCTGGAGGACAACAACAGCGTGTTGCTATTGCAAGGTCATTAGTAAACAACCCTGTTATGATATTGGCAGATGAAGCAACAGGAAATTTGGACACAAGAACATCTTATGAAATCATGTCTTTATTTCAAGAACTAAATAAAAAAGGCATTACCATTTCATTTGTAACTCATGAACCAGACATTGCTAGTTTTAGTAAAAGAACCATTGTATTAAAGGATGGAAATATAATAGAAGATTACAAAAACACAAAAATACAATCTGCTGCAGAACAATTGTCAAATCTACCTAAAGAAGATTCCTAATTATGAGACTATTAAATTTATTTAAAATTGCTTTTAAAGCGATTGTTCTAAACAAAGTTAGAACTTTACTAACTATGTTAGGGATTATTATTGGTGTCGCATCTGTTATAACTATGCTTGCTATTGGTGAAGGTTCTAAAGAAAGTATACGTTCTACAATTTCTAGTATGGGCTCTAATATGATTACCGTCAGGCCAGGTTCTGATGTTCGTGGTGGTGTAAGACAAGCTCGTAGCACAATGGAAACATTGACATTTAGTGATTATTTAGCTGTGAAAGAACAAGCAAGTTTGTTAAGCTATATTACTCCATTAGTAAATGGGAGTGGACAAGTTATTAATGGCTCTAACAACTGGCCTTCTACAATTTATGGCGTAAACCCAGAATATCTAAATATTAAGGTAGTAGAACTGCAAAGCGGAAGTATGTTTACAGATTCGGAAGTGAAATCTGCTTCTAAAGTAGCTATAATTGGGCAAACTGTGGTAGATAATATTTTTACAAACGGAGAAAACCCTGTCGGAAAAATGATTCGTTTTAATAATATTCCCTTTATGGTAATTGGTGTATTAGAAGAAAAAGGAGAAAATACTTTTGGACAAGATCAAGACGATGTTATTATTGCACCTTATACAACTGTACAAAAACGAATTTTGGCAATTGACCATTTAAATCAAATTATGGCATCTGCTGTTAGTGAAGAGGAGGCTCTTGAAGCTGTAGCACAAGTAACAGAAATTTTACGGACACAACATAAATTGTCTGCTATTGAGGAGGATGACTTTCATGTACGTTCTATGGAAGAACTAATCTCTACTTTTAGCTCCACAAGTGAAATGTTAACTATTCTTTTAGTGGCAGTGGCAAGTATTTCTTTATTAATAGGAGGTATTGGAATTATGAATATTATGTATGTTTCTGTAAAAGAACGTACCAAAGAAATAGGTTTACGTATGGCAGTAGGAGGAAATAGCTCAGATATTTTAATGCAATTTTTAATTGAAGCTATTTTAATAAGTATTACTGGAGGAATTCTTGGAGTAATCTTAGGTCTCAGCGCAACAGTATGTATCGAAAAATTCTTAAATTGGCCTACAAGTGTAGCGATGTATTCAATAATCATTTCATTTGCTGTATGTGCATTAACAGGCATCTTTTTTGGATGGTATCCAGCTAAAAAAGCATCTGCTCTAGACCCAATTACAGCTTTACACTACGAATAATTTATCATGACCATAAATAAAAAAACATCTATCTTCTCACATCTACTTGTTTGGGTTTTTCTATCCGGTATGCCTTATTTGCTGTCTTATGGACAAGACCAAGACATATATAAAATTATTGCTCACTTCTCAATTCCATTATTGTTTTCTGCTGTTGTATTCTATCTCAATTATTTTGTGCTGATAGATCGGTTTCTGTTTACTAAAAAAATACTTCAGTTTATACTTGTAAATACTGTTATTATTATTGTTTTCTTATTCTTAAAAGAGTATTTAGAAAATACTCTTTTTCAGGATTTTATAAAAAATATTTCGATTGATAAGGATAGAGTAGAACCTCCTTTTAAAATGTTTATTTATGTGCAAATGTTATCGTACTTGGCTCCTCTGTTATTTTCAATAGTTGTAAAAAGCACAAAAAGATGGGTCAAAATAGAGGACGAACGTAAGGAAGCTGAAAATATTAAATTACAATCAGAATTACAGCATTTACATTACCAATTGCAACCACATTTTTTTTTTAATTCATTAAATAATATTTATTCATTAGTAGATATATCACCAGATCAAGCTAAAACCTCCATACATAGTTTGAGTAAGTTGATGCGATATATGCTATATGAAACGAATATGGAACTAGTTTCCCTTTCAAAAGAAATCGATTTCATGAAAAAGTATATTGATTTAATGAAATTAAGAGTTTCACATAAAATAAAAGTTGTTTATAATTTTCCTGCTGATGAAACGGGAATTAAAATAGCCCCCTTATTATTTATATCACTGATTGAAAATGCATTTAAACATGGTGTTTCGGCAAGTAAAGGGAGTTTAATTGAAGTAAAAATGACATGCCATGAAAATACTGTTTTGTTTGTAATTGAAAATGATAATTTTCCTAAAAAAACAGATGATAAAAGCGGTTCAGGAATTGGATTGCTAAATATAGAAAAACGATTAGAATTATTGTATCCAAACAAAAATAATTTTAAAACTTTTGTAAAAGATAATCGATTTTTTGCTATTTTAAACATTGAAACAACTTAAATTATGAGCAATCTAAAAATTACTTGTGTTATTATAGATGATGAGCCTATGGCCCTTAGTTTAGTTGCAAGTTATGTTGAAAAAACACACTTTTTAGAACTCAAAAAAAAATGTAATAATGCTATTGAAGCACTAGAATATTTAAAATCTGAACCAGTAGATTTATTGTTTTTAGATATTCAAATGCCCGATTTAACGGGCATTGAATTTTCTAAAATGCTTCCCAAAGAAACACGCGTTATTTTCACCACAGCCTTTGATCAATATGCTTTACAGGGATTTAAAGTTGAAGCCTTGGATTATCTTTTAAAACCATTTGATTATTCCGAGTTTTTAATGGCATCAAACAAGGCTTATTCATGGTTTGAATTGGTGAAAGGGAAATCAATTCCTGTAACTGAAGTTATCGCTCAAGAAATAGAATTCATTTTTGTGAAATCCGAATACAAACAGTTGCGTATTAAACTGGCTGATGTTTTGTATTTTGAAGGCTTAAAAGACTATATAAAAATTTGGTTAAAGGATAAACCAAAACCTATTTTAACATTGATGAGTTTAAAATCATTGGAAGAAGAACTTCCAAAAATACATTTTATGAGGATACATCGTTCTTTTATAATTTCCTTAAAAAACATCGATGTTATTGAGCGTAGTCAAATTCTTATCAATGGACAACGGATAACGATTTCAGAACAATACAAACCAAAATTCTTGGAGTTTATACAGAATAATTCCTTTTAATACTTTCATAAACACACACTTTTATGTTTATCATCTTTAAAGATAATCTTAATTCCATCCATCTTTAAGCTTCTTTACCCGCAACACCTTGTTTTTCGTTTTTCAATTGATTTAGTGCTGTCTTAAGAATAACTTAAGACCGTTGCATAATGCTCTTTTCATTTTTAGATTTCAATTTTGACTTTTTAAATCTAAAATTTATATTTTTTTTTCTTATTTTCATTGTTTATGTTAGTTATGGATCTATTTTTTGGTTCATTTTCCTTTAGTTTT
>NZ_JBAHZZ010000127.1:0-24754 GCF_037132785.1 Flavicella sp.
AAACTAAAGGAAAATGAACCAAAAAATAGATCCATAACTAACATAAACAATGAAAATAAGAAAAAAAAATATAAATTTTAGATTTAAAAAGTCAAAATTGAAATCTAAAAATGAAAAGAGCATTATGCAACGGTCTTAAAACATGAATGAAAAACAATCGAATTTAATACGTCATTTAAATATTAAAACGGTATAGTTCGCTCGTTGCATAGTTACAAAGCTCACGTATAAATGCGTAAAGGAGATTTAAACAACTTAAATAATGGACCTAGGAAAAGATATAATTATCAAAACCCTTATATTTGTAGTGGATTAATTATTATTTGATAACAAAATTACAATTGTGATTTGAATTCTACCTTAATTATCATTTAACTGTTATAGTATTGTAAATTTAACACTTGAATTAGATTTATTTAATTCAAAACACAGAACCTACTGAACCCCCTTTTATGACATCATTAAATCATTTTCAAAAAAACACAACAGATTCACGTAGCTACTTTAGTCTCTCCGAATCTCAAATCTCCATATTGATAGCACAGGGTTGTAAGTCAAAAACATGGGGGTCTGTTTGGATTACGAAAGATACAGATTTGACTAAAATTCAAAATGTAACGTTTAGCAGTGATGTGAAAATCGCGGCAATTAGCGGTGAAAACAATGCGTTTGGAGGCGTAATAAGAGATAACGGTATTTACAATGTACACCTCCACAATTGTAATATTGGTGATAATCCTTTTATTAATAATATAAAAAATTACATAGCTAATTATATCATCGGAGATAATGTAATCATTGATAATACTGGTCGTATTGCGGTCAATGGTGTTTCTACTTTTGGGAACGGAACTATCGTTGAAGCTATTAATGAAGGAGGAGGAAGAGAAATTCCTATTTATGATAATCTCTCAGCGCAAATAGCATATATTCTTGCCTTATATAGACACAGAAGTGATTTGGTCTCCAATTTAAAACAAATGATACATACTTATACCGAAACTATAAAATCGGACATAGGTACTATTTCAAACAATGTTATGATTTTAAATTGTAATTCCATAAAAAACACAAATATTGGACCCAATGCCAGACTAGAAGGGGTTGGGAGTTTAAAAAACGGAAGTATCAATTCTTTTCCTGATGCTCCTGTTTATGTAGGTTCAGAAGTTGTGGCAGAAAATTTTATTTTTTCTAGTAATGCTTCTATTGATAACGCTTCTATTATCACTAATTGTTTTATAGGACAAGGCTGTGCCTTGGATAAACATTATTCTGCTGAACACTCATTATTCTTTGCGAACTGTCAAGGTTTTAATGGAGAGGCTAGTTCAATATTTGCTGGACCTTATACAGTAACCCATCATAAGTCTACCTTGCTAATTGCTGGTATGTTCTCGTTTATGAATGCAGGTAGTGGCTCTAATCAAAGTAATCACATGTACAAATTAGGTCCCATACACCAAGGTATTTTAGAGCGAGGAGCTAAAACAACAAGTAATTCTTATATTCTTTGGCCGTCAAAAATAGGAGCGTTTACCTTAGTTTCAGGTCGTCATTATAATAATGTAGATTCGTCAAAATTACCCTTCTCATATTTGATAGAATCCAATGATGAAAGTATTTTAATTCCAGGTATAAATCTACGAAGTGTTGGCACGGTTAGAGATGCAAAGAAATGGGCTAAAAGAGATAAGCGTCATGAAAATCATAAAACTGACATCATCAATTTTAATTTATTGAGTCCTTTTACCATTCACAAAGTAAATGGAGCTCTTAAAATCTTAAAAGACTTGGAATTGCTTTCTGGAAGTAATGTAAAAGAATACAATTATTTTGGAATGAAAATCAAAGCAAGTTCTCTTAAAAAAGGAATTAACATCTACAATATTGTCATCAATAAATTTCTTGGAAACTCAATTATTAGTAAAATGGAAGGCAAAACCATTCACTCCAAAGCTGAATTAATAGCTGTGTTTCATGCAAATTCAGATATTGGCAAAGGAAAATGGCTAGATGTTAGTGGTATGATTTGCCCTGTTGAAACTATAGATGAGTTTTTAGGTAAAATTGAAAATAAAACGATTGATTGTTTAGAAAAAGCGCAAAAAGAATTAAACATAATTCATGCTAACTATTATAAGTATGAATGGAATTGGGCAAGTTCTTTAATAGAAAAGCATTTTAAAATAGAATTGGATAAAATTACTCCAGAAGATATTATCTCAATCGTAGAACAATGGAAAAAATCTGTGGTAGAACTGGACAATCTATTGTATGAAGATGCTAAAAAAGAATTCTCATTATCTACTCAGGTTGGATTTGGAGTTGATGGGGATCTAAAAGAAAGAGCTAAAGATTTTGCGAGTGTAAGGGGAGACTTTAACAGTAACCCAACCGTTATGGAGATTCTAAATCATATAGCACGTAAAACGAAATTAGGAGATTCTGTTATTCGAAAATTAAAAAACATAAAAGCATAGAGTTCTTCAAATAACGGAAATACTTACAAAGGAATATTAATTGTAATTCTCGTTCCCTGACCGATAGTAGAATTAATAAACAATCGTCCATTTACGTAATTAACACGTTCACGCATAAAAAACAAGCCCATTCCCAGTCCTTTTTCCGAATTTGTAATTACATTGGTTTCAAAACCGTTTCCGTTGTCATCTATCATAATACTTAACAGATTTTTAGTATGTGTAATTGACACTAAAACATAAGTAGACTCGGCATATTTTAAAGCATTGTTAATTGCCTCCTGTGCGACGCGATACAAATTTGTTTCTGTAAGAGAATCAAACCGATCGTTAAAATCAGATTTATTCTCAAACAAAATGTTTTTTCCTGACAATTTAGAAATTTCTTCTGTCATTTTTCTCAATGCAGGAGCAATTCCATGGTCAATTAATTCGGGGGGAGTCAAGCTAAAAGTTACCGCACGTACATCTTTTATGAGCTGTCCAAAAACCACTTTTAAATCTTCCAATTTTACCTGTGCTCTTTCAGGGTTGTCAATATTAATCGACTCCACGCTAAATTTTAGAGCTGTCAGTATTTGTCCTATTCCATCATGAATATCCTTGGCAATACGTTTTCTTTCTCCTTCTTGTGCTTCTACAATCTGACTTGCCTGTACTTTTTGTAACTGAACTTTATATTCGTAATCTTCTTGCTTAATCCTGTCGATTTCATCTTGTTTTTCTTTTCTTTCCGTGATATCATTTCCAAGAATAAACAAACTCTGTTTGTCATTAGCTTTGTTCATAGGTATCACAGAAATCTCCAACCACAAACCCTCTCCTCTTCGTGAAGTAAGCTCTACCTCACCAGTCCAACTTTTCTGACGGGTTGTTAAAAAAACATCTTTTAATTTTTGTTGTTGTCCTTCTTTTTTTGTCAGTAATCTCTCAATAGAACCACGAATTTCTTTTTTATCTAAGCCTAATAAGTTCGAAAATTTTTCACTCATATAAAGGACTGTTCCATCTAATTTAGTACTCGCAAAAAGAGCTGCATTGTCAACTACGAAATTCAAACTCTCGAGTTCTTGATACGCTATTTCTTTCAATTCATATTGCTCTTTTAACTCGGAAATTTGTTCCTGATTATAAATATTAGATTTGATTAATACAGTTATAATTTTTTGAAAATATTGTTTGATAAAAATCAAAATAAACAATGTAAAAAACAAAACAATAAGCAAAGACAATGAAAAAGATACTTTAAAAAAAATAAAAAGCATATAAAAAAACACAGGTAAACCAGCCAATAAAAAAAAACTTCTAATTAAAAGCTTTTTTAAAAGTAAAGGAATATTAGTGAACTCTTCTTTGTTTTTTTGCATTTACCAAAAGTATAAAAAAAGAATTCAATTTTTATACTATCTCGAAACCACAAAATACTGTGATAATTCAACTACAAACCTAAAGCCTTTTTTACTAATGAAAGAGCTTTGTTTGAATAAGAAAGTTGCAAAGCAGCATCATGACCTTTTTCAGACATTTTTCTCCATGTTTTCTGAACAATATCAATCATTTTTTCTTCTGAATGCTTTTCTATAAAAGGGTCAAAATAAAACTGTAGAAACACTAGGCAGATTACATCTTCAATAATCTGAGTATCTCTATTTTTTTTAAGTTGTTTCTTTTGAAGTAAGAATGCAACTTTTTCAACAATATCTTTCTTGTAACCAATAGAATCAAGTATCTCACCTGCTTTTTCAGCATGAAACTTTTTTAATTCAGTTCTCCATTTTAGATATCCCGTACGATTCATTTCATAAGAATTTCTAGGTATTTCCCAACGACAGATATGCTGACAACGTGCGGCCAACTGAACTTCTTCTGAAGTATCTGACTCAAATCCCTCAAGCATAGCAGTCATTCTTTCTCCATACAAAACCTCCTTCGGGTATTCTTTACCCTTCCATTGTTCTCTATTAGGATCCTGACTATTTGCTTTGTCAAATAATTTTATTGCTGTTTGAAATTGTTCTGTTGCCATATGTCTGAAAGTTGAAAAGATTCAATACAGATAGCACTGAATCTTTAACAAAAATATAATAAATTTAGATTTTTTAGACACTTTCACTCTAAAAAATTGTTTGTATAAAATTTATTCAGAAAAACCTAAATAAACAAATCCATTTTCAATTTTAACGGGATATACTGCAATAGGTGCTAATTCACCATTAAAGTTTTCGCCATTTTCTAGTGAAAATGTTTTTTTATGTAATGGACATGCGATTTTAGGAGTTCCTTTATAGTCCCCTAACATACCTCTTGACAATACCATTTCATTTTTTTCTGGAGATAAATTTTGACAGGCATACCACTTACCAAATCTCTCGAAATTAAAGACGGCTATTTGTAAGTCTTTATATTTAACACAAACACCTCCATTTGCTGGAAAAGCATCTACAGAAGCGGTTTTAAACCACTCTTTTACTTCGTTTTCTTTTACTGTTTTGTATTTAGATTGTAATATGTCCATTGTGTTTTTTTAAGTTATAAATAATCTTATTGTTAAAAAGAAATTATTTCCAGGGTTCTGGCATTTTTTGCTCTCTTAATGGAACAAACATAATATTTTCATCTCTTTTATCAGAATTCACAAAGTGAGCAAAACGTTTTTTAAGAGCATCACTTTCTACTACCTGTTTCCACTCGCATTCATAAGCATCAACAAGTAAGTCCATCTGGGCCTCTAGCTCATCATTGATTCCTAAACTGTCTTCTAATACAACTTTCTTAAGGTGATCAATACCTCCTTCTAATTTATCTAACCAAGCTGCAGTACGCATTAACGGTGCGGCTGTTTCTATATAATAAATCAAAAATCTATCTAAGTATTTTACAACTGTTTCGTTATTAATCTGTTCGGCTAATAACTCAGCATGTCTTGGTGTAGCCCCTCCATTTCCACATACATATAAATTCCAGCCACCTTCTACAGCGATAAGACCAAAATCTTTACCTCTTGCTTCAGCACATTCACGAATACATCCAGATACACCTCCTTTAATTTTATGAGGAGAACGTAAACCTTTATATCTATTTTCTAATTCAATTGCAAAAGTTATTGATTCATCCATGCCATAACGACACCAGGTAGAACCTACACAACTCTTAACCGTTCTTAACGATTTTCCATAAGCATGCCCCGATTCAAATCCTTCTGCAATTAATTCAGTCCAAATTGCAGGTAGATCATTTAATTCAGCTCCAAAAAAGTCAATTCTAGCTCCTCCCGTAATTTTAGTATATAAATTGTATTTCTTCCCGATTTTTCCTAAAACAATTAATTGATGTGGAGTTATCTCTCCAGCTGCAATTCTTGGCACAACTGAATACGTCCCATTTCTTTGGATATTTGCCAAGAATTTATCGTTAGAGTCTTGAGAAACATCTTCTTTATTAGGTGTGTGATTGTATAAACTTGCTAAAATAGAAGAAACAGCTGGCTGACAAAGTTCACAACCTTTTCCTTCTCCACAAGCATATAAAGCTTCATCAAAAGTAGTAACCTTCTTTACTTTCAAAATTGAATACAGTTCTTGTCTTGAGTACTGAAAGTGATCACAAATAACTTCTTTAACTGTTTTTCCTAAAGATTTTAATGTCTCTGTAACTAAATCTGTAACCATTGGTTTACAGCCTCCACAGCCAGTAGTTGCTTTAGTTGTGCTAATAACGCTTGTTAAATCTTCACAATCATCTTCAGTAATTGAACTGCATATATGACCTTTAGTAACCCCTTCACAAGAACATACTACTGCGGAATTTGGTAAATCCATTGAAGATCCAAAAGAATTTCCTTCACCTCCACGAGATCCCAAAATTAAATCCTCAGGGTTCTCTGGAATAGCCATCTCGTTTAAGAAAATCTGATGTAGCGTATTATAATCACTTGCGTCTCCAACCAAAATACCTCCCAATAAAGATTTACCGTCTTTAGAAATATTTATCCTTTTATAAATTCCTTGGAATTTATTTTCATATACAATACTAACCCCTTCTTTACTTTCATTCAAAGCATCTCCAAAACTAGCAACATCAATACCACTTAATTTTAATTTGGTAGACATGTCAATTGAAGGAGGCATTGAAGTCTCTTCTCCTAAAATTTGATCAACTGCAACGCCGGCCATATCATACCCTGGGGCAACCAATCCATAAATCATTTGGTTTAATAAAGCACACTCTCCAATAGCATAAATACTATCATCCGAAGTTTTCATGTCGTTTGTAACAAGAATACCTCCGCGAGTACCAACTTCCAATCCGCAAGTTTTAGCCAGTTCGTCTCTTGGACGAATTCCTGCAGAAACTAATAACATATCTACAGGTAATGTTTCTTCTTCAGAAAACCTCATACCTGTTATTACAGCTTCTCCTTCGATATTCTGAGTGCCTTTATTTAATAAAATAGAAATTCCTAAATCCTCTAATTTACCCTGAAGTACTTTACTTGCATCATTGTCTAATTGTCTCGGCATCAATCTTGGTGCAAATTCAATAACTGAGGTTGCCAAACCCATATCCATAATTGCTTTCCCTGCTTCTAATCCTAAAAGACCTCCACCTAAAATTGCCGCTTTTTTATTTCCACCTTCTGCTTTTAATTTTGCTACATAGGCCATAGTAGCATCTAAGTCTTCAATAGTTCTATACACAAACACACCTTCTTTTTCTACTCCTGAGATTGGAGGAACAAAGGCAGATGAACCTGTTGCTAATATCATATAATCATACGAATATTCCTTGTCACTAATCGTTGTTATCGTTTTATTAGCTCTGTGGATATCAGTAACACGTTCGTTTGTGACTAACTCAATACCGTTTTCTTCATACCAAGATCTAGGTGCCATACTTAATCTTTCAGCATTTTGATCTGCGAAATACTCACTCAAATGCACTCTATCGTATGCTGGTCTTGGTTCTTCACCGAATACTATTAGTTTGAACTCAGGCAGATTAGTTTTTGCTACAAATTTCTCACAAAATTTATAACCTACCATACCGTTTCCGATAACTAAAATTGTTTTCATATTCTATGTGTTTTATATTAACCTTGCAAAACTACGTAATATTACGTAATGTTACGTAGTTTAAAATGTCGTTTTTGTTTACAAAATCAAATTATTAAGTGTTTCCTAATAATTACTTTAATTTCTGTCAAATCAATAGAAAACCAGATATCTTATTGCATAAAGCATATTTAAACCTGTTTTAAATAGGCTTTTATTTAGGATAGATGACACCTTTTAAATAGAAATAAAAGATCAGAAGAATTCAAAATAAATAAAGATACCCTTGAAACAGCACTACTTAAAACACATCATCATACGCAAACAATTATATAAAATCATGTATTACTACGTAGTTTTAAGAAAATAATACGTAATTTTACAGCGGTAAACTACAAACATCAATGTTATGTCAGACTGTATCACATGCGAAAACACAGATTGCTTGATTAAAAAAAACATCAACAATCCGTCTATTGAGAAGTATCTTAGTCAAAAACACAATATTAAGTGTAAAAGATTACAACAATTTATCATGGAAGGTGCTCCTGCTCATGGATTGTTTTTCGTTAGAAAAGGACAAGTGAAAGTTGTGAAAACAGGAATTTACGGAAGAGAGCAGATCGTGCGATTTGCACAAGATGGTGAACTTATTGGTCATAGAGGTTTTGGATCAGAAAAAAATTACCCCATTGGTGCCTTAGCTATAATAGAAACACATCTTTGTAATTTTACAAATGAAACCATGATAAAGATGCTTCGTGAAGTTCCAAGTCTTACTTTTGATTTAATGCTTTTTTATTCCGAAGAACTAAATAGATCAGAATCGAGAGTCAGAAAATTTGCTCAAATGACTGTTCGAGAAAAAGTGATAGACTCATTTTTATATATAAATAGAAAATTCGGACAAACCGAAGACGGCTTTTTCAATATACAATTACCACGAAAAGATTTTGCTGATTTTGCAGGAACCACCGAAGAACAAGTTATTAGAGTTATATCTAGTCTGAAAAAAGAAAATTTAGTTGTAACGAAAGGAAAAAAACTTGGGATTATAGATATTGACAAACTTAAAAAAGAAATCTCAGAACATAATTACTTTATTAACAGCTAAAACAATTGACAATTCGTTACAAACTCATACATCATCCTAAGAACTTTTTTAGTTTTTTGATTTTCCTTCCTGGCGACACCGACTACGAAAAGCAATATATTAACCTAGGTTTAGATAAAAAACCGTAATTATAGATATCTTTGAAAAAATTGCAGTTTCTAAAAATATAAAACCGTTCTTTATCATTTAGAATACCAATAACCAAAAATAAACGAACATAACATATAATGAAAAACCTAAAATTTGCCATACTGATCACGTTTTCAGTATTTATGCTCTCATCATGTAAATCAAATGTAGAAGTAATTAATGCATGGAAATCTGACAAACTTAATACCATGAAAAATTCAAACATTTTAGTAATCACTAGAACAGCTGACAATAAGGAAAGAGGGGCGTTTGAAGAACAGATGGTAGCTTATTTAAAGAACAAGAACATCAAGTCAAGTACTAGCTATATGAAACTACCTGTTTTCGACATTCAACGAAAATACAGCGATGAAGAAAAAAAAGAATTAGTAGAGAATATAAAAAAAATGGGTTTCGACGCAATTATTTTAACAAGTCTTAAAAGAAGAACCGAGAAAACCGTAGTTACACAGGGAGGGTATTATGCTAGTGGTAGTTACAGCAATCTATACCCTAAATACTACGGTGGCTTTAATGGCTACTATAATAATATAGGATATGAGACCTACGTTCCAAGCCGTACACGTATAGATGTACAAGCTAAATTTGTTTTGGAAACAGTAATGTATAATTTAAATCTCCCAGCAACAGAGCAATTAGTTGCAGTAGTAACTTCTGCAATAGATGATCCTGAATCTGTTTATACAGCTTCTGAAAAATATGTAAAGGAAATAGCAAATAGTTTAAGATAACGATTGTAAATTGAAACAATTAAGTTCTTTTATCTATTTCTCTACACCTCTCTACACCTCTCTACACCTCTCTACACCTCTCTACACCTCTCTACACCTCTCTACATCCACAAAACTGTTGAATGCGTGTAAAATTAAATTTTCAAGCCCATAAGACCCATGAAATTAAGTAACTCCTTATCTCCATAAACATGATGCATACTAGCTGAAATTGCAACGTTTTTTTACGACTGGAACAACAAAAGAGTAAAACAACGATGGGATGGAATTGTAGGCGTACAATACTAGTACAACAAAAATTGAATACTACGGTCTGAAGTTGGCTTTATTGGAGATAAAAATTCCTTTTTACGAACATTAAATTATTAATAAAATAATACCTAAAATAAAATAATAAAGATGAAAAAAACAATGCAATTATTAGGGGTCATATTTACTCTTGCAATATTGAATTCCTGTTACGATTCTCCTGATTTGGGAGGACTATCATCAGAATTGGTGGTCTCGACAGATGTGGATCTAGATGTGGATTTTAGTAGTTATAGCACCTATTATCTGTCGGATACAATTCATATTGTAACCAACAGTATTAAAAGGGATAGCATAATGGTTTCTCCTGAATCTGATGATGTTATCAACGAAATTGAAGCAAATATGAATGAAAGAGGTTATACACGCTCTATAGATCCAAACGATATAATCACAAAAACTGCTGATATTGCTATCGCTACTAATATTATTAGAGTTACCAACACCGGACAAACATGCTATGGTTGGTGGGGTAATTACCCTGGATACTGGTCTCCATGGGGCTGGGGTGGAGGTGGATACTACTATCCATATTGTACAACCTATAAATACGATACTGGAACATTAATTTTAGAGTTTGGAGATATTAAAAATTCGAACACTACAGATGATGTTAAAGCTATGTGGACAGCTGCTATGTTTGGTGTTTTAAGTTCTTACGATTCAACAAACATTGACAGAGCTGTAAATGCAGTAGAACAAGCATTTTTGCAATCACCTTATATTCAAAATTAATTCCTACTGATATGAAAAATTTAATTATACTTTTTTTGCTTGGTATGGGACACTTCATACAGGCACAAACAACGACAACTGTAACTTCTCCTTGGCCGTCAGATGGACCTCAACCAAATAGAGAAATTTACACATACACAATGACAGCCGAAAATCAGTTTGTAATAAATTGGGAAATGGCAATACCTTCTGGCAGTAATTTTATTGGAGAAAATAGTTATAGCGGTGGACGTATAGATTATAAACATTTTCTAAATGGTGGTAATTTGGCAATTGGAGCTTCTTTAGGTTGGAATTCATTTAGTGAATATCACACTCCTCAACTTTATGAAACAGCAGACCGTAGTGGGGCTGTTTATACCGATATGGTAAGACATGTATATACTTTACCAATTGCCGTAAACGTATATTATTTCTTTTTTAAGCGCAATATAAAACCATATGTAGGTTTAGGTATTGGTACTCAATACTCAGAGCAAGACTCATATTTTAATATTTACGTTATAAATGAAGATAACTGGGGGTTTTTAGTGAAACCAGAAATCGGTTTGCAATTAGAAATTAATGAAAAATTCGGTTTTTCTACTTATGCAACTTATAACTATGCAACAAATAATAGCAACTATTTTAATATAGATTATATCTCAAGTTTCAATATTGGAGCAGGTCTATATTTGGAGTGGTAATTTAAAAACAACATATTATGAAAAAAATAATAATATTCTTTTCTGCAATCTTATTATTACTTGTGCAAAATATATCTGCACAAGTAATCCAAGAAACTCAATCTTCTAAAGAAAGGTGGAACTTAGTATCTAATGAGGGAACTGTAACTGCAATTGATCATAATACAAGAGAAATCACTTTAATGGGACCCAAAGGAAATCTTAACACCTTAAAAGCAAGTGAAGAGATCAAAAGATTCGATGAAATTAAAGTTGATGACAAAATTACATTTGATTACTGGACATATATAAAAGCGGAATTTAGAGAGCCTACACTAGCCGAAAGAGCGACTCCTTTACAAATAGTTTCTGAAGCAGGAAAAGCTCCAGAAGGTATTGCCCCAGGAGTAATTGTTGGAGCCGTATTTAAATCAATTGTTACAATTGAAGTATTGAACAGACCTTATATGATGGCTACTTTAAAAGGGTCTTCAGGAAACTATATGAGTATTACCGTTAAAGACACTAAACTTTTAGAAAGAGTACATATCGGTCAAGAAATAATTTTAACCTATTCAGAAGCTATTGCAATTACACTTAAAAAGCTTGACGCAAAATAAATCCTATTTTTATTTTCGGATATTTATCAAAAATTGATTCTCGCACAGTCGAAAATTGAATTATTACTGGTTATAGTGAAAATCATATAGGTTTGTCTGAATAAAAAAACGAGAAATATTCAAAAAAAACAGCTCGAAGAAACTAAATTTTGAGCCTGTTTTTTTAACAAATAAAATAACCAAAAGACCCAATTAACAACAATCATTATGAAAAAAACATTTACAATAAAATCATTTATTATAGTTGCTTTATTAACTATAACATACTCTATACAAGCACAAACTGTAGAATTAACTGCTTCGTACGGATATCAATTCGGATCTAAATCAAGTTATGGATACAATAATTATGTGAAATTTAATGACAGTGATCAATTTAGTCTTACCATCGGAGTCGACATGTTTCAAGGAATTATGACAGAAGTAACATACACACATCAATCTACTGAAATTATTAATAGGGAGGGTGGAGCAACCCAACGTTTAATGGATTTAAATGCAGACTGGATTATGGTTGGTGCTTCTAAATATTTAACCAAAGATAAATTAAGACCTTTTCTTGGAGCGGGTGTTGGTATGGCTATCTTTAATCCGAACAATGAAATTCGCAGTGTTGGTAGTGTTGACACAAAGTTCTACTTAGCCTTTTCTGTAAAAGGTGGCGTGAATTATATGATTACGGAACAACTAGGAATAAACATACAAGCAAATTTAATGGTTCCTATCCAGTGGGGGGGGGTATACATCGGAACTGGAGGATCGGGTGTTAGCGGTACAAGCAATATTCTTATCGGTGGATTTAGCGGAGGCTTAGTTTACCGACTTAAATAAAATATTATGAAAAAAATAACCAATATACTCTTGTTGTTTTTTACTGTTGTACTGAATGCTCAAGACAATAAACTTGTATGGCCACGTGCTATAGAGGCTGGAAATTATTTAATCACCTTATATCAACCTCAATTTGAAACTTTGGTTCAGAACGAACTAAAATGTAGAATGGCATTATCTGTAAAAACCAAAGAAGACAAGCTTCTGTTTGGTGCTCTGTGGTTTAATTCTAGATTAAATACAGACCTTGGAACAAGAATTGCAGTTTTGGAATCTATTGATATATTAAAAATAAAGTTTCCAGATATTGAAAATGAAGAAAATATTGACATCCTTAAATCAATTATATTAGAAGATTTTAAAAATAGAACAATTGATATTTCTATAGATAAACTTATTGCAAACTTGGAAACGGTTGCCAATGAAAACGAAATTTCTCAAAAGTTAGATAATACCGCACCTAAAATATATTTTCGACAAGAACCTACTGTATTAGTAAGCATTGATGGTGATCCAAAATTTAAAACTGTAGAGGGAAAAAACATTGAGTATGTTGTAAATACTCCTTTTTTTATTGTAAAAAGAAAAGATGATTATTATTTAAAAGGATCAAGTTTTTGGTATAAAACCAATGATTTGTTTTCTAATAATTGGGAAACAACAACTTCAGTCCCTACAGAAATAGAAAATTTAGCTGATAAAAATGTCAGTACTCAAGAAAATCCAACATCTAGTGAAGGAGATGCAACTCCACCTAAGTTATTAGTAGTAACTAAAGCTTCAGAATTAATTGTTACAAAGGGAGATCTGGTCTACGAACCTATCAACAATACTACACTATTATTAGTAAGTAATACTGAAAGTGACCTATTATTGGAGATTGAAAGTCAAACCCATTATTTATTATTAAATGGAAGATGGTACGCTACAAAATCAATAAAAGAAGAAAAATGGACTTTTGTTGAGCCAAAAAAATTACCTAAAACCTTTTTATCTATTCCTGCAGATAATTATAAAGTATCTGGTTTGCGTGTTAGCATCCCTGGAACAAAAGAAGCCCAGGAAGCTGTTTACGAACAACATATTCCACAAACGGCTGAAGTAAGTAGAAAAGATGCGACTACTAAAGTAACCTATGATGGGAAACCAAAATTCGAAAAAATTGAAAGCACAAATTTATCGTATGCTATTAATACAGAAAGTACTGTCTTGTACATTAATTTTGTTTATTATGTAGTTGATAACGGTGTTTGGTTTGAATCAAATACCTCTCAAGGTCCTTGGGTCGTATCTATAAAAAGACCTGAAGAAGTTGAAGATATTCCTCCTTCTTCTCCTGTATACAATGTGAAATATGTATACATTTATGACGTTACTCCTGAAGTTGTTTATGTTGGATACACTCCTGGTTATTATCACTCTTATATGTATGGTGGAGTTGTTGTTTATGGTTCTGGATACTATTACCAGCCTTGGTATGGAATGTATTACTACCCAAGACCTGTTACTTATGGTTATGGTGTACATTACAATCCTTATACTGGTTGGGGATTTTCAGTCGGCCTAGGTTATGGATGGATGAGTATGTCTTTTCATTCTCACGCATATTGGGGACCTTGTGGTTATAGACATGGATATCGACACGGATACCATAATGGATATCGTAGAGGTTATGCTGCGGGGAACGTTCATGGTAGACGTAACTCTCATAGTATTTATAGAACTTCACAAGGGAAAAACAGACCAGGTATTAATTCAAGACCACGGACAACTAATAATAAAAAAAGATCTAGACAAACCACAAACTCACTAAATAATCTTTACGCAGACAAATCTGGTAATATTCACCAACGTGATAAAAACGGTAACTGGCAACAAAAAACGAATAAATCAAATCAAACGAGAACTTTTCAAAATAGTAATCTACAAAACCAACAACAAAGACAGCACTTAGAAAGCCAATATAATAATAGAAGTCGGGGAAATACAAATTATAATAACTATCGATCTCGAATTCAATCTAGCAGTCGATCTCAGAGATCAACGGGAGTAGGAAGAAGAAAATAATTGATTTCACTTAAAACGAAGTAAGATTTTTTATGAAATATTTATTTACTCTTTTACTTCTTACTTCGCTTTTATCAAATGCTCAAAAGGATACGATTCGGTTGAAAAACAAAAATATATTAATTGGAACTGTTGAAAGTTTTAAGACCGGTATATTGGTGTTTAGTACTAATTATAGTGATAAGGATTTTCATATTAAATTTGATCATATAACTAGTATTTACATCCATAAAAAATGTATAATCACGCTTACAAAAAGCAGAAGACGTTTTGGATTAGTTCGAAATATCAAACCTGGTATTGTTGCAATTACTACAAATGAGCATTTAGTAGAAGTGTTTAAAATTTCTGAAATTACTTCCTTTCAAGAAGTAAGTGACGAAAGAAAAAAACGTTACACTGGAAGTATAGATATTGGATATGACTTCACAAAAGCACAAAACAAAGGACAAACCACCGTTAATTCAACACTTGGTTATGTTGGTAAACTTTGGGTATCGAATGTTAGTCTTGACATATTAGATTCAAAACAAGACGATGTAGATGATATTAAAAGAACAGATTCCAAAATAGATATCAGAAGACTCTTTTCAAAAACTTGGTATTTAATAGGAGAGTTGACCTTTTTATCAAATACAGAACAAGCCTTAGACGCTCGTTATACTCCAAATATTGGTATGGGGAAATTATTAGCAAGTACGCCCAAATTATATTTGGGACTTTCTTCTGGTATTGCGTATAACGTGGAAACCTACGTAGACGAAACTTTAAACAAACAATCTACCGAGGCATTTATTTCCGTGAATTTTAACATGTTTAAATTTGAAGATATTAGCTTAACTACGGATATTAAAGTCAGTCCAACGATCTCCGAATGGGGAAGGACTCGTGTTGATTATAACTTGACATTAAAATATGACCTACCTTATGATTTTTATATAAAAACAGCTTTTACTTTAAATTATGATAACGAACCTGCAATTGTAGGTAATCAATATGATTATATATTTTCTAGCGGTTTAGGGTGGAAATTCAATAAATAAACATCCTTATAAAACTTTCCAAAATCCCTTTGTTTTTATTAGGGTTTGAATCCGATTGTAAAAACACAAGACCCTGATTTTCAGCATAAACAACCTTAAAATATGTTAAATAACAGTTTTGTCTATGTCGTACAACATGTTTTAAGCAGTATAAAAACTTGTTTTACCTTGGGCGTTACGCATAAAACAAACCTCCTAACCCTGCTATCTTTGCTGTAAACATTTTCACGAAACTAACAAAAATGAAAAAAGTACAGCCACAAAACGAAAAAGCGATAAAAATCAATCTATTTGATTTCAAATCAGTACAAATGAGAACTTTTCACTTAAGTTGGATTGCCTTTTTTCTTTGTTTCTTCGGGTGGTTTGCGCATGCTCCCTTAATGAATTCAACCATTGGACCAGATTTAGAACTTACACAAACTCAAAAAATTACTGCGTTTATCGCTTCAGTAGGTGTTACTATCTTTGCTAGACTATTTGTCGGTAATTATTGTGATAAAATTGGGCCAAGAAAAAGTTATATATATTTACTAATCTTTGGTGCTTTTGCCGTTGCAGGTTCCGCCTTTGTTAATACCTGGGAAACCTACTTGCTTTCAAGAATGGCAATCGGAGTTATTGGTGCAGCTTTTGTAATTACTCAGTATCATACTTCTGTTATGTTCGCTCCAAACGTAGTAGGTTTAGCAAATGCAACAACTGCAGGATGGGGTAACCTTGGTGGTGGTGTAACACAAGCTGCAATGCCGTTAATTGCTGCGGCAATGTTAGCAATTGGTTTTGCAGAATCTGAATTATCTAAATGGAGACCAGCCATGTTTGTACCTGCAATTATTATGTTAGTTGTTGCTTATCTTTATTGGAAATACACTAAAGATTGTCCCAAAGGAAATTATGCTGACTTGCCAGAGGAAAGACCACAGGCAGCTGAAGGTGAATCAAGTTTATTTATGACTGCTGTTAAAGACAAAAGAGTATGGATCTTGTTTGCTATGTATGCAGGTTGTTTTGGAATGGAATTATTTATAAACGGAAGAGCCGCTACTTATTATCAAACTCGTTTCTCGTTAACAGAAACTACTGCAGGTATCATAGCTTCTTTATTTGGATTGATGAATCTATTTGCAAGATCAACAGGAGGTTGGTTAGGAGATAAATTCTCTAAAAAATCAGGTTTACAAGGTCGTGTAAAATGGCTAGTAGTAGTTATGGTAATTGAAGGATTTACATTGTTACTATTCTCTAGAATGGATGTTTTACCATTCGCTGTTGCTACTATGGTATTGTTCTCTTTATTTGTTCAAATGGCAGAAGGAGCAACCTTTTCTGTAGTTCCATTTATCAATAAAAAGGCACTTGGTGCGGTAGCTGGTATTGTAGGTGCAGGTGGTAATGTCGGAGCAGTTTGTTACGCTCAGTTTTTTCTAAAAAGCGGCTCTCCCTTACAAGATTGCTTCTTTTATTTTGGGTTTATTGTTTTAGCAATCGGACTGTTAGGGATTGGAATTAAATTCTCTGCTGAAGATGAAAAATTAGCAGTAGATGAGCAAAAAAGATTAGAAGCACTTTGTAAATCTGCGTAATTACACAAAATTAAATTTTTGACTGCTTAAATAATCTCCTGTCAAAACACAACTTCATTTGTGATATAAAAGACTAATTAACCTTAATATATCACATGGTTTTTGACCGGGAAATTATGTAAATTTGAAGAACACAAAATCATAAAACATATACCATGGCCGATTGTACCCAATGCAAAAACTTAAATTGTTTAATTAAAATACATAGCTTAGACAAAAATGTAAAAGATTTTCTGGAAAATAAATATACTATAAAATGTAAAAAATCCCAACAGTTTATTATGGAAGGCACTCCTGTTCATGGCTTATTTTTTACTTATAAAGGAAAAATAAAAGTGGTAAAAACAGGTGCTAACCAAAGGGAACAGATAGTTCGGTTTGCAAAAGACGGAGATATTATCGGTCATAGAGGAGGCTTTGGATCTGCAAAATATTATTCTATTTCTGCACAAGCCTTAGAGGATTCAATACTCTGTTATTTTTCAAAAGACGATTTAAAACAGCTATTGCTAAAGACTCCAAAACTAACTTTCGATTTTATGCTGTTTTATGCTGATGAACTCAATGAAAGTGAAACCCGAGTAAGGAAACTGGCACAAATGTCTGTCAAAGAAAGAGTGATTGATACCCTTTTACTTATAGATAAGAAGTTTGGATCAACGGATGGATTATTCAATGTTTCCTTGACTAGAAAAGACTATGCAGAATATTCTGGCACTACAGAAGAACAGGTTATAAGAATTTTCTCAACTTTAAAAAAACAAGGTTTAATCAATGCAAAAGGAAGAAAGATTGGACTGAAAAACTCCGAAGCCTTAAAAGAAGAAATCTCTAAACATACTTTAGATATTTATAACTAATTCAATACTTATAGCTTTAAATTTTGCTTTTCTTATAACAAGAAAGCGTAGTTTTTTTAATAGCCCACTTACCTCTACTTAAAGACTGCTAAATAACAGCTAGTATGTTGCATTACCTCTTCTTGTTCTATGCGCAAAAGGCTGTTTGTAGCTGTGTATTGCTAGTCTTTAAATCATTGATAGAATCTATCTTTGCTATATATAGAGACTAAAAATAATGATTAATACTAGCTATCAAAAAAAAACGAAAAAATGAAAAAAATAAGCCTTAAAATCACAGCTTTTGCATGTATACTCCTTGCCGTTTCTTGCGGAGGAAAAGACAGCAAAAAGAAAACTGAAGAAGCAGTAAAAGCTGAAATAACAGCAAAAACCGAAATAGAAAAACCACAATTAAAATTTGGTTTTATAAAATTAACAGATATGGCACCTTTAGCCATAGCAAAAGAAAAAGGGTTTTTTGAAAACGAGGGCTTATTCGTATCTGTAGAAGCTCAGTCTAACTGGAAAAATATTTTAGATAGAGTTATAGACGGACAGCTTGACGGAGCACATATGTTAGCTGGACAGCCAATTGCGGCAGGTGCAGGGTTTGGACGCCAAGCAGAGCTGGTAACTCCGTTTTCAATGGATTTAAATGGTAACGCTATTACTGTGTCTAACAATGTATGGGAAGGCATGGAACCACATATAAAAAAAGGAACTGATGGTAAACCTATTCATCCAATTAGTGCAGCCTCCCTAAAACCAGTTATAACGGAATACAGAAACAATGGGAAAGCCTTTAAGATGGGGATGGTATTTCCTGTTTCTACACATAATTATGAAATTAGATATTGGTTGGCTGCGGCAGGTATTCATCCAGGAATGTATACTGCAAGTAATATTCAAGGACAAATTGACGCTGAAGTTTTATTGTCTGTAACACCACCGCCACAAATGCCTGCTACCCTAGAAGCAGGAACAATTTACGGTTATTGTGTTGGAGAACCTTGGAATCAACAAGCAGTATTTAAAGGAATTGGAGTTCCTGTTATTACCAATTATGATATCTGGAAAAACAATCCAGAAAAAGTATTTGTAATGACTAAAGAATTTGTTGCTAAGTACCCTAATACTTCAGTAGCCATAACAAAAGCTTTAATTAGAGCTGGTAAATGGTTAGATACTCCAGGAAACAGACTAGAAGCTGTAAAGATATTATCCAAATCTCAATATGTAGGTGCCGATGAAAGCGTATTAGCAAACTCTATGACGGGTACTTTTGAATTTGAAAAAGGAGACAAACGTGAAATGCCCGATTTTAACGTATTCTATCGTTATAACGCAACATATCCTTTCTATTCAGATGCCATTTGGTTCTTAACTCAAATGCGAAGATGGGGACAAATTCCAACAGAAAAACCAGCAGCTTGGTATGCTGAAAAGGCAAAAGACATTTACCGACCTGATATCTGGTTAAAAGCAGCAAATTTATTAGTTGAAGAAGGTAAGATCCCAGCAACAGATATTCCTAAAACAGATGGTTACAAACCAGCTACTAAAGATTTTATCGACGGGAAATTATATGATGCTAAAGATCCTATTGGATATATCAATAGTTTTAAAATCGGAAACAAAGACAAATAAGTCATGCATTCTAAACACAAAGTAACACTTGAAATTCTACAAATTTTAAGTGTTACTTTCATTCACTAAATTGAAAATTAATTTCAATAAAACATACAATACCAACATGAAAGATTCTATCATAAAAATACTGCGGTTAATAGGTCTTGGTTTTTTAGAACCAGTAGTACGCTTGGCAAGTGGAGAAGATTCTAAAAAAAACACTATTGAAATCTTAAAAAAAATAGTCGCACCAATTGCATCTATACTCTTGTTTTTAGGTGTTTGGTATACTGGATCAAAATCACTTTATAACAAAGAGGTGAATTATAAAATTGAAAAAACATTAAAAGATCAAGGACAAGTTGAAGCAGATATAGTAAAAGCATGTATTGTAGCTGGAGATGTTTCTTGCCAACCTAATACACTTCCTTCGCCTTCTCAGGTATGGGCCTCTTTTATTGTATTATTAGAAGATCATAAAGTGATTAGTGCAGACAAAAAGGCTTTTAAAGAAAAAACAGCAGCTTTGAATGAAAAAAGGGTTTCTCAAGGAAAAAACCCTATCACTTATACAGGTAGACCTTCATTTGTTGATCAAATAAATACGAGTTTAAAAACTGTTTTTGCAGGTTTTTTACTTGCCTTATTAGTCGCTATTCCAATTGGGATTATCATTGGGCTGAGTGAAACTTTAAGAACTTCTTTTAACTGGTTAATTCAAATTTTAAAACCTGTATCTCCTGTAGTATGGCTATTATTGGTCTCTATGATTGTAAAAACATTAACCAAAGACTCAACGAGTGATACCTCATTTGTAATTTCTTTTATCAGTGTTGGACTTTGTTCTATGTGGGCAACCTTAGTAAATACTGCTATGGGAGTTTCTTCAGTTGATCAGGATTATCTAAACGTTGCTAAAGTATTAAAATTAGGAACTTTTCAAAAAATAATTAAAGTGATTCTTCCTGCATCTATACCCTTGATTTTCACAGGATTAAGAATTACTTTATCGGTTGCATGGATGGTACTAATTGCCATTGAATTATTAGCACAAAGTCCTGGTCTGGGATCATTTGTTTGGGAAGAATTTCAAAACGGGGCTATGGATTCAAATTCAAAAATTATCGTTGCGATGTTTGTTATCGGTTTTATTGGATTCTTGTTAGATAGAGTCATGTTGATTATTCAAAAGTTTATTTCATTTGAGAAAAATGAAGGAATTTAATTAATAAGTCAAAGGAATATACACAAATTAAACAGATTCAAAATGGCCTATTTAAAACTAAATAATGTATCCAAAACATATGGTAGTGCAGATAATAGAACAGAAGTGCTTGACAATATCAATCTTCAAATAGAAGAGGGAGAATTTGTGGCCATCGTAGGCTTTACTGGAAGTGGAAAAACTACACTTGTAAACCTAATTAACGGACTTGAAAAACCAACTTCTGGTGATGTTCTGTTTAAAGGAAAACGAGTAGAAGGTACAAGTCATGAAAGAGGTGTTATCTTTCAAAACTACTCACTTTTGCCTTGGTTAACAGTATATCAAAATGTAGAAATGGCTGTAAAAGAAGCCTTTCCAAAAGAGAACAGGAAATTTATCGATTCACGTATTAAAGAATATATTGATATGGTAAATTTAACTCATGCGATCAATAAAAGACCTAAAGAACTTTCTGGAGGTATGCGCCAAAGGGTATCTGTAGCACGCGCTTTATCGATGGATCCAGAAATGATTATTATGGACGAACCTCTAGGGGCTTTGGACGCTTTGACAAGAGGTAATCTTCAGGATGAAATTTTAAACATTTGGAATAAAAATAAAAGAACTGCTTTATTAATCACTAATGATGTTGATGAAGGTGTTTATATGGCAGATAGAATTATTCCTTTACGTCCTGGTCCGAAGGCAACATTAGGACCTGAATTTAAAATTAATATTGACCGACCAAGAGACAAAACAGCATTAAATGACAACCCTGAATACAAAAAAACTAGAAATGCAATTATTGAATATTTAATGGATATTGGAAGTGAAAGGTCTAGTAGTTCAGAATTCAATTATGAATTACCAGATTTACAGCCAAAAGATTTAAGATGGGACTTTAAATCTCAAATATAACCGTAAAGAACTTCACAATGGAAACAAAAGCAATATTACAAGAAAAATTTTCAGATAAAGATGTAATGCTAGATTTAAGGGACTTAAAAAAAATATACCCTACTCCAAAAGGTGACTACGTAGTTTTGGAAGACTTGAATCTACAGGTTAAAAAAGAGGAATTCATCACTATTATTGGGCATTCAGGTTGTGGTAAAACCACAATGCTTTCTATGATTGCAGGATTGAATGAAATATCAGGAGGTAAAATATCTGTTCTTGGTTCTTCAATAAAAGGTCCTGGTCCAGACAGAGGTGTGATTTTTCAATCTCCAAGTTTAATGCCCTGGATGACAGCTATGGAAAATGTAATGCTTGGTGTAAAAAAAGTATTTCCACATGGCACAAAAAAAGAAAGAGTAGATATCTGTAAATACTATTTGAGTAAAGTTGGGCTAGACCAATCTTTCGATAAAAGAGCCTCTGAACTTTCTCAAGGAATGCAACAAAGAGTTGGAATTGCAAGAGCCTTTGCAATCAAACCGAAAGTACTACTATTAGACGAGCCCTTTGGTATGTTAGACTCTCTTACTAGAGGAGAATTACAAGATGTACTTATTGAAATATGGAACAAAGAAAAAATTACAGCAGTAATGATTACGCACGACGTAGATGAAGCTATATTTTTATCTGACAGAGTTGTCATGATGACTAGTGGTCCTAGAGCAAAAATTGGAGACATACTTCCTGTTGAGTTTAAGCGTCCAAGATCAAGAAAAGCTGTAGTGACACATGATGATTATTATAGGTACAGAAAACATCTAATTGAATTTTTACAGCATTAAGCATGTTGTTAACACTACAAAAAAGAGGTTAAACTCTGATATTAATCATGTTTTACAATTAATCAAACGCATAAATTTACCATGTCAATCTAAAGAATTTAAACAACAATTATAACTATTTAAAACAAGAAAAAATGAAAATTAAAATAACCTTTATCACCTTGTTGATGTTTGCTACATCTTCAATAGTGGCTCAGTTTTCTTTAAGTGGAGAATTTAGACCAAGAACAGAATATAGAAATGGCTTTGGAAATTTAAAAACAGAAGATCAAGCTGTTGGATTTGGAACTTCAACAAGAATAAGATTAAATGCTGCATTTAAGGGAGAAGGATTTACTACTTACTTAAGTTTACAGGATGTTTTTGTTTTTGGAGAAAACAGACAATTATTACAAGCTGACTCGAATAATTCATTTTCTATATTTGAAGCTTGGGCTGATATTGAGTTAGGAGAGTCTTATTCAGCTAAATTAGGACGTCAAATGATTTCATACGACGATCAGAGAATTATGGGTTCTGTTGGCTGGGCTCAACAAGCAAGAACCCATGATGCCTTGTTGTTTAAGCATAAATCTAACGCTATCACTTTTGATTTAGGATTGGCATATAACCAAAATTACGATAATGCAGCTGGGTTTGTTAGTTCTGGAAACGACTATACTACTACTGGGTTTTTTAGTTATAAAACAATGCAATACATTCATGCTAATAAAAAATGGAACAATTTTGAAGCAAGTATTTTAGTTTTAAACAACGGATACCAAAAATATGATGCTAATGATGCAGATGGAGTGAATAACTTTTTAACGTATGGTACGCATTTAAAAGCTAAGATTGGAATGATTAGTTTGGCTGCAAATATCTATGGTCAATCTGGAGACATTACAGCAAATCAATTCGGAGGAGATAAAAACACGGACATAGAATATAAGTCTGCTTACTTAGCGAGTATTGATGCAACTACTAATCTTGGAAAATTTAAAGTTGGTATTGGATTTGAAACAATTAGTGGAGATGATGATTCAACTACGGAAAAAGAATCTTTCTTTCCAGTATTTGGAACCAACCATAAGTTTAACGGTTTTATGGATTACTTTTATGTTGGGAATCACGCAAACAATCTTGGTTTAAACGATATTCATATTAGTACAACTTTCCCTATTGGAAAATCAAAATTAATGGTGAAAGTATTAAACTTCTCAACTTCTGAAAAGTTAGCTAGCGGAGATACTCAATTAGGTACTGAGGTAGATTTAGTATGGTCATACAAAATAAAGCCTGCAGTTCTTTTTCAAGCTGGGTATTCTCAAATGTTTGCCGCTGACGGAATGGATGAACTAAAAGTAGTTTCCCCACAAGACACCCAAAACTGGGCTTGGGCGATGATTACAATTAAACCAAAGTTTTTGTAATCATAAAATAGAATTCAAATATTAAGAACCGCCATAGGGCGGTTTTTTTTAGGTCTAAAAATTAGGTTTCAATTTTAAAAAGTAGCTAACAAACTAAGACCGTTGCAAGGTACATGACAAAAACAAAGACCCAAACTTAGGGTGTAAATCATTGTTTGTTAGCTTATATTTAAGTTATGAAACTACAAAGAACAGCTACTTTTGCAGATAGCATTTGTGACTTACGTACAAGAAAGATAAAATCTACATTTTTTAGTCAAATTAATATTCTTATCGATTGGGATCTAATTTCAAAAATAATAGACAAGGACTATTCCAGGGGTAAAAGTGCCGTTGGTAAGCCTTCCTATGATGGTTTGTTTCTTTTTAAAATGTGTCTTTTGCAGAGTTGGTATTGTTTAAGCGATTACGAAGTAGAAGATAGACTTAACGATAGTTTATCCTTCAGTTATTTCTGTGGAATGACAATAGAACAGGTAGCACCAGACCACAGTACATTGAGTAGGTTTAGAACGGCATTGACAAAAACTAAAACCT
>NZ_JBAHZZ010000129.1:0-13339 GCF_037132785.1 Flavicella sp.
TATTATTTTTGAAATGCGATCCCAATCGATAAGAATATTAATTTGACTAAAAAATGTAGCTTTTATCTTTCTTGTGCGTAAATCACAAATGCTATCTGCAAAAGTAGGTGTTATTTGTAGTTTCATGGCTTGAATATACATATTAATAAGCTAACAAACAATGATTTACACCCTAAGTTTGGGTCTTTGTTTTTGTCATGTACCTTGCAACGGTCTTAATCGTTTACGCAGGACCTCTTTTTTAGTGAACCTACATAGGATGATCTCAGTAAAATCGTCACACCAAAGGTAGATGTTCCAAATTTCAATTGAAATAAAGTTTAAACAACATGCTATTTCCATTCCGTTTTTTCAAATGGATGTACAGATTAATAAAATTAAAGAATTAATTTTTCCATTTAATTCCACAGCCCATACTCGGTACTTCTGGTCCAGAATAGGTTTTTCTTTGCAGTAATAAATCCATTGCATTACTAAGGTCTTTACCATTTATTGGAGTATCACTTCCTGGTCTGGAATTGTCTAATTGGCCGTGATAATAAATCTTTAAATTTTTATCAAAAAGAAATATGTCTGGTGTACAAGCAGCATCATATGCCTTCGCTACTTCTTGCGTTTTGTCATATAAGTACGGAAAAGGATATTTTACTTCTAAGGATAATTCTTTCATTTTTTCAGGACTATCTTGTGCGTAACTTTCTACGTCGTTACTACTGATGGCAATAAAATTGATTCCTTGTTTTTGATAGTGATTTGCTAATGAGACTAGAATTTTATTGATATGAATTACATATGGACAATGATTGCAGATAAATAAAATCAAAGTTCCGTTTCTTCCTTTTAATTCTTGTAACGATTTTTCTTTCGATAGAACGACATCCAACAAATTAAAATTTGGAGCTTTTTGAGTAAGTTTAAAAGGGTTTGATTTTGTTAATGCCATATTTTTAGTAAAGAGAAAAAAGCTTGATTTAAAGATTGTACAAAACAAATATGAAATAGAAAGTTTTTTTTGTTATAAAAGGAGTGTTGATAGTTGGGTTCTATTGGTTTGTAAATAAGGCGTTTAGTTTAGATGAGTTCTCGATTTCTGTTCTTCTTCAAAACAACCTTATTTAATTTATGAAAGATAATAGTTGATAGATTCTTCTATCAATTGAATATCCACTTTACAATCAATTTTAAACTTTTCAATATCTTCCAATAATACAAAATTTACTTGACCTCCTATATTTTTTTTATCGTGTTTTAGATAGTCAAAAACAGTAGGATAGTCTTCAGGGGCAACAGGAACTTTTCCAAATAAATCAATCACATAAGATTTTAAATCTTGTAATATTTCTTTAGGGAAACCAAATAATTTATGAGAAATATAGGCTTCTGCAACCATTCCCAAAGAAATTGCTTGTCCATGTGTTAAGGTTTTTTTTTGATCAGATTCTAAAAAACAAGATTCAACAGCATGTCCAATGGTATGACCATAGTTTAAGATTTTTCGTAAACTGGATTCCTTTTGATCTTTTAATACCACATCGTTTTTTATTTCAACCGATCGATGAATTAAATATTTTACGTTTTTTAAATTATTGTTGCGAACATCATTATATAAATCACGATCATAAATCAATCCATGTTTGATGATCTCGGCAGTACCTGAAATCATTTCTTCAGAAGAAACCGTTTTTAAAAATTCAGTATCTATCAATACCATTTCTGGATCAGAAAAGATTCCAATTTGGTTTTTTAAAACTCCTAAATCCACACCCGTTTTGCCTCCAACAGATGCATCAACCATGCTTAATAAAGTAGTAGGTACATTGATAAAAGAAATTCCCCTTTTAAAAGTAGACGCAACAAAACCACCCATATCAGTAATAACACCACCGCCTAAATTGATCATCAAACTTTTTCTGTCGGCTCCCAATTCGGTTAAAACATTCC
Source organism: Flavicella sp. (assembly GCF_037132785.1). Classification (GTDB taxonomy): domain Bacteria; phylum Bacteroidota; class Bacteroidia; order Flavobacteriales; family Flavobacteriaceae; genus Flavicella. Next base: position 1,942 of record NZ_JBAHZZ010000129.1, read on the forward strand.
AAAGTCCAGTACACGTCTCAAGAGTTTTATTAATCTCACCAGATTCTATTTCAATGATTTCAATGGTAAGATCAGTTGCCATTTGTGACATTAACTTGGCCAAACAATCTCTGTTTGTATTTTCGTCTACTAAAATGAAAATTAAAGAGTGTTTGTTGCTCGCTAGATAGTTGTTTAATTGACTGTAGGCATTTTCTTGAAAATGAACATGGCAGTGGGTAGATTGTATGGATTTCATAAATATCAATTCTAATCTGCAAAGTAAATCAAAATGATATGATTGCTAAACATTATTTTAGCTAATCTTTGCATAAATTTACATAATATTAGCATTAATTTACCCCTTATGAAGAGTTGTATTGTTTGTTTATTGTTTTTGTTTGTGAATTTTGTTTGTTTTAGTCAATCTCCTGGTGGGGTTGGAACAAGTAATATGTCCATTTGGTATAGTGGTGATTCAGGTATTAGTGATTCTGGAACTTTAAATTGGACTGATAGAAGTAGTAATGGAAACTCTGCGGAGCAAAGCTTAGCTACTAATAAAGCTATTCAGAGTAAACTATTTAATTTTAACCAAACCTTTACTTTTGATGGAGTTAGTGATTATTTTTCAGTAACTAATTTAAATTATTCAGCAGGGCAGTCTATTTCAAACTTATCTATGTTTGTGGTGTATGCCACTGGTCTCTCAGAGACTGATTATGATGCGAACTGGTCATTTTTAGATTTTGACAGAAGTGAATCTTTTAATTTTTATATTCATGGAAATGGAGTATTAGCCATGTCTTATCAATCAGAAGGGACTCAGGATTTAGTTGCATCAACTGCCTCAAATGATAATGTACCTCATTTAGCGACTTTTATTTTTGACAGTGGAGAGACGATTGAATCGATTATGCGTTTAGATGGTTTCCAAGATTATTCGGGGGATAATACTTCAAGTGTTATTTCTGTAGCATCTGACCGCTATGGTTTTGTAGGAGATGGATCGGAAGCGAGTTCTTTTGGAGGTTCAAGAAATAATTATTATTACGATGGAGAAATTGCTGAAATAATTTTTTATGATAAAGGAGATTTAACAACTGCTGATATTGTGAAAATTGAAACTTATTTGGCGTTAAAATATGGAATTACTTTAGACATAAGTAATAGTACTTATAATAATTCTTATGGAGATTTGTTATGGGACAATTTGACGTATTGGAACGATGTTGCTGGGTTGGTGCAAGATGATGCAGGAGCTTTGGATCAAAGAATTGCAAGGTCATCAAATTATGAGTCTTTTATAGTTGCAAAGGATATTGATTTTACATCAGCCAATAATGATGCTTCAAGAACAAGCATAGGAGATGGTAAGTCGTTAATTTATGGTCATAATAATCAAACTTATGGTTTTTCTTCTTTTGGAGGAAGTACTGAATTATTATTTAATAAGACATGGCTGTTTCAAGAAAAAAACTCTGATGTAGGAACTGTTTATATAGCGATAGAAAAATCTTTTTTTGTAGCCGAATCTGTAGATTTGATCGTTAGTTCTGATGATATTTTTGATGAATCAGATACAAGGCACGTTATGTCTGAGCTAGGTGCTTATTATTATGTAGCTGTGAATATTTCTGATAATGAATATGTGTCTTTTGTGCTAACAACAAGTAGTCAGTCACCAGGAGGAGTAGATTCAGGTTTGGAAATTTGGCTTAAGTCGGATAGTGGTGTTACGGCTTCGGGAGGAAAAGTGAGTGATGTATTTGATCAAACTTATCACGGTTATGATTTAATTCAAACATCCTCTACAAATCAACCCTCTAATACAGAAATATTAAATTTTAATCCGAGTATAACTTTTGATGGAACATCTGATAGAATGCCTATCAAGAATAAAAACTATATCAGTACGGATAATTTAAATCAGGTATATGTTTGGACTGTTTTTAATACTGATTTTTCCAATTCAGCAACGTCTGGTTCTGTTAATGCTGAAAATTGGGCGTTTTTAGACTTTGATAGAAATGAATGGTTTAATACTTCTGTCCATGGAGATGGTACGCTTCAATTTCATTTTAATTCGGGAGGACAAAAAGATAATTTCGGTGTGGAACTTACTAATGATGGAACCAATAAATTAGGTGGGTTTATTTTTGATTTGAATGCTGCTGATTCTGAGGAAACTAAAATAAGAGTAAATGGAAACGAAGATTTATCTACGGATGTAACAGATGTGTCAATACATAGTAACAATACAAGGTTTGGATATGTAGGGGATGGTTCGGAAGCGGCTTCTTTTGACTCCTCTGCGAATAATGTATATTTTCAAGGAGAGATTTCTGAAGTGGTTTATTACGAAAATCAAAGTCTAACAGATGAAAACATCAATATGATTGAATCTTATTTGGCCGTAAAATATGGGATTACTTTAGACGTCTCTTCTAATCAATACTTGTCGTCAAATAATACAATTATTATTTGGGATGACCTTACTTATTGGAATGATATTGGTGTAATTGGGAAAGATGAAGCTTCTGGATTGAATCAAAAACAATCAAAATCTACGAATTCAGATGCGATTTTAACGGTTGCACTAGGAAGTACAGTAGAGATTTTAAATTATTTAAATTCATTTGAGTTTGATGATGATTTAGATTTCTTTGCTTGGGGGAATAATGATTCGGATGCCGTGATTAGTGAAATAGCTTTTCCAACCGTTATTACAGGGTTAAGTAGCTGTAGTTATAATTATACTGGGTTTGATAGAGATTGGAAAGTAAAAAATACAGGAGCTGTTTCTGGTGTTACTTTAGAGTTTGATTTATCAGCATTTATTAATCCTGGCGATTTTTACTTAATAATTGATGAAGATGGAAATGCAGATTATAGTGATGGAACTATTCGTCTTGACTTAACAGGTACGCTGGATGGAACAAATTTAACATTTTCTAATATTGATTTAAATGATGGAGAGGTATTTACTTTGATACGTTCTAACCCTGATGCCGAAATTGTTTATGAAACGGGAAGTTGGACAGGCGGTAATTCTACAGGTGTTTGGGATGATTCAGGTACAGATTTATTAAAGTCGGTTAATATTAAAGAAACAGTAACACTTTCTTCTTCTGCCAATTGTAAATGTTTAAAGGTTGACTCTGGTGCTGTATTAACAGTTCCAAATGGGAGTAGTATACTGGCGAGTGATATTTTAACTTTAGATGGAGATATCTATTTATATGGAGATTCCCAGTTGGTTCAAACCTTAGATGGAATTGATTTAAATTCAGGGGAGGGAAAAATATATATAAAAGTTTCTGAAGGAACTGAATCTGTTTATCGATTTAACTATTGGGGGTCTCCTGTAAAAGCAACAGGTACTTATAATTTGAATGAAAATTTATTGACTACAGCAGATCCTAATAATTTTTCTATCGCCTCGGCTCTTTCGTATTCGGATAGTTATGAAGGATCTTCAGGGGTTGTAAGTAGGTATTGGTTGAATGAATTTACAAACTCTCAGAGTTGGAGTTCTATGAATGAAAACACCAATAAAGTCCTTGGGAGTGGTTTTACAATGAAAGGACAAGGGTCAACCAGTCATTATGTGTTTGCAGGTAAGCCTACAAACGGAACTATAGAGTTGGAGTTAGATGAAGATAATTATTATTTGGTAGGGAATCCATATCCCTCTGTAATAAATGCAGATGATTTTAATACTTTTAATTTGGAGAATAACAATACAACAGGAGTCATATATTATTGGAATCAAGAAACAGGAGATAGTCATTATTCTGAGGAATATCAAGGGGGCTATGCGACAAGAGCAGGTGGAGTAGGAACTTATGCAGCGACAATTATTATTGAGGGAAATACGATTAATTTCACAAAAACTCCCAATGCTTTTATTGGAGTAGGACAAGGTTTTATGGTTACAGGAGAGACTGATGGTAATATGGTTGTTTTTAAAAATTCTTTTAGAGACGCTGATACAGCTCTGTTTTTAAAATCGGAAGAAGGAAAACAGAAATCAGAGTCTAATGATTTAAGTATAATTCGTTTAGGTTTTGAATACGAAACTTCTGATGGAACCTATCATAGGCAATTGGTGACTTCACTTAGAGGCTTATCTACAATGGATATTGATATAGGCTACGATGCTCCTATGTTTGACTATTATGGAACTGATATGTATTGGGATTTACCTGGAGATTATCGTTATGTGATTAACTCAGTACCGCTATTGGAAGATGAGCTGGAAGTTCCGTTAGGTGTTGTTGTGAATGAAACTACAGAAATAACAATAAAATTGGACAATATCTCAAATTACACTCATAAAATTTATTTATTAGATAAGGAAAAGCAAAGTCTTACAGATTTGAATACTCAAGAGTATAGCTTTCTTCTAAAATCTGGAACTTATGAGGATAGGTATAGTCTACTATTAAGGTCGAATGAGATACTTTCTGTTGACAAAGAATTAAGAACTGAATTTTATACAAACTTTAATTCTGAAAATAATGAATTAATGATTGTGTCTGGAGGAGTGTTGATAGAAGCGATTTCATTATATTCCCTTGTCGGAAATCAATTGATTTCTGTTGAGTTAACTGGAGATAATACTTCTTATCAATTGCATTTGGAGAGAATTGTTTCTGGGGTTTATATTTTACATTTAAAAACGCCTTTAGAAACAGTAACAAAAAAAATAATAATCACAAAAAATTAAATTTAATATTTATTTAAGAGCCTATATAAAATAGGCATGGTTATTTACCTTTATTTTGTAATCTTGAATAAATGTTATGATGACACGACTACTTGTACTTACTGGAGTATTATTGTTTTTAGATGGATATTTGTTTTTTGGATTGCGATCTGTATTTTCAAAGAGTAAATTCCAACCCTATTTATTAATCTCATATGCGATTTTAGCAATAATTTCTTATATAGGTTTGTATATAATGATCCAATACTTTCAAGAGCGTACGTTAAACGCAACATTAAGTAGAAATTTGTTAATTGGAGTTAGTTTTTCATTTATCATATTTAAATTACTGTTTTTTGTGTTTTTAGTATTTGATGATGTCATAAGGATATTGAATTATGGATTTCAGTCTTTTTCAAAAATTATGGGATATACTCCGAAAGTTAATTTTGATGAACGACGAAAGTTTATTGTAAAATTAGGACTAGGAGTTGCAAGCATTCCTTTTGCCACAATGCTTTATGGAATTACAAAAGGAAAATATAATTATAAAGTAAAAAAACTAACACTTAGTTTTGCTAATCTTCCAAAAGCATTTGATGGATTTAAATTGGTGCAAATTTCGGATATTCATTCTGGTAGTTTTGATAGTGTTTCTGATGTGCAAAATGGAGTAAATTTAATTAACGATCAGAATGCTGATGTTGTTTTTTTTACGGGAGATTTGGTTAATGGAAATTCACGTGAAGTAATTCCATACATAAATACTTTTAAATCGATAAAATCTAAAGTATATTCTGTTTTGGGTAATCATGACTATAGTGATTATAACAAATGGGATTCTAAAGAGGCGAAGAAAGAGAATGCTGCGTTGATGGATGTGTATCATAAAGAAATGGAATTTCACTTGTTGAAAAATGAGCATGTGAAATTAGAAAAGAATGGAGAAGAAATAATTGTTTTGGGTGTTGAAAATTGGGGAAAAGGATTTAAACAAAAAGGAGATTTAGACAAAGCTCTTAGTGGTGTTGATAAGAATGCGTTTAAAATATTATTATCTCATGATCCTACACACTGGGATTTAAAAACGATTCCACATAAAACAAATGTAGACTTGACTTTGGCAGGACATACTCATGGAATGCAATTTGGGATTGATATTCCTGGTTTTAAATGGAGTCCAGCAAAATTTAGATATCCTAGATGGTCTGGTTTGTATAAGGAGGCCAAACAGTATTTATATGTAAATAGAGGTTTTGGGTTTTTAGGATTTCCTGGTAGAGTAGGTATGTGGCCTGAAATTACGGTTATAGAATTGAAAAAAGTTTAATAAATGCAACCCAAAATAAGAAAATAACTTTCTATTTCGATAAGATTGTTACAAGCGAGAATTTCTTCTGATATAACAAAATCAACTCAGTTTATTGAAGAATTAAATCTTCGTAGAGAGGCAGTTTCTGATTCAGAGAATTCATTTGTAAATATTACTTCCAAATCGATTGAAGGTGTTTACCAAGTTTTGGGCGCAAATTCAGAAAACTCAGAACAGGGTTACTTAGGTATTCTGACGTTAAAATATGATGAAAACAGAATTCATGCAACTTGGTTGATTGAAGGGGAGGATACTCAAACTGGTTTTGGTTTATTACTAAATCAATGTATTGAGTGTTAATTTTGTGTATAATCAAGATAATGTAGAGTATACAGGCTTAGTTAGCTACGAATTTCTGTCAGATGCTATTGTTTTAGGTCAATGGATTGAAGAAGGTACTGATCAGACAGGAATTGAATTAGGAAGGAAACTACCAATAGAAACTGTAGATTCTCTTAAATGTTTTGGCTTTAACGGATAAAAGGAATTAAATTAAAGTTAGCAAGCTATTTATGTCAATAATAAAGAGTATTTTTGCAACCTTAAAATTCTCGTATGCAAATTAGAAATATCGCTATTATAGCCCATGTCGATCACGGTAAAACTACTTTGGTTGATAAAATAATCGACCAAGCAAAAATATTGGACGACAGAAAAGAAAGAACAGATCTTTTGTTAGACAATAATGACTTGGAGCGTGAAAGAGGAATTACGATTCTTTCTAAAAACGTTTCTATCAATTACAAAGGAACTAAAATCAATGTAATAGATACTCCTGGTCATGCCGATTTTGGTGGTGAGGTTGAGCGTGTATTGAAAATGGCAGATGGAGTTTTATTGTTGGTAGATGCCTTTGAAGGACCTATGCCACAAACTCGTTTTGTATTAGGAAAAGCTTTAGAGCTTGGTTTAACTCCAATTGTTGTAGTTAATAAAGTAGATAAAGAAAACTGTACTCCTGATATTGTACATGAAAAAGTATTTGATTTGATGTTCGCTTTGGACGCAACTGAAGATCAGTTAGATTTTACAACAATCTACGGTTCAGCTAAAAATAACTGGATGAGTACAGATTGGAAAAATGAAACTACGAATATTTTACCTTTATTGGATGCAGTTTTGGATTCGATACCAGAATCTCCTTATAATGAAGGAACTCCTCAAATGCAAATTACTTCTTTAGACTTTTCTTCATTTACTGGAAGAATAGCTATTGGACGTGTTTTTCGTGGAGATTTAGAAGTGGCAAAAGATTATATGTTATGTAAAGCTGATGGTACTACTAAAAAAGTTAGAATTAAAGAATTACACGTATTCGAAGGAATGGGTAAGGTTCAAGTTGATAAAGTACCTTGTGGAGATATTTGTGCTATTACAGGTATTGATGGATTTGAAATTGGTGATACAGTTGCAGATTTAGAAAATCCAGAAGCATTAAAAAGAACAGAAATTGATCAACCTACGATGAGTATGTTGTTTACGATTAATAATTCTCCTTTCTTTGGAAAAGAAGGTAAATTTGTTACTTCTCGTCACTTACGTGATAGATTATTCAAGGAATTAGAGAAAAATTTAGCTTTACGTGTTGAAACCACAGATTCTGAAGACAAGTTTAATGTGTTTGGTAGAGGTGTATTGCATTTGTCAGTATTAATTGAAACAATGCGTCGTGAAGGTTATGAATTGCAAGTAGGTCGTCCTCAAGTGATTTTTAAAGAAATAGACGGTAAAAAATGTGAACCTTTTGAAACATTGGTAATTGATGTTCCTGAATCTGTTTCTTCAAAAGCTGTAAACCTAGTTTCTTTAAGAAAAGGAGACTTGATGGTTATGGAGCCAAAAGGAGATTTACAACATTTAGAGTTTAATATTCCTTCAAGAGGTTTGATTGGATTGAGAAATAAAATTTTAACAGCAACTTCAGGTCAAGCAATTGTAAATCATAGATTTAGTTCTTATGAGCCTTTTAAAGGTGAATTTACTGAAGAAGTAAAAGGAGCTATTATTTCTGCTGCTGCTGGTAAAGCTACAGCTTACGCTTTAGACCGTTTACAAGATAGAGGTAAGTTTTTTATTGATCCTAATGATGAGATTTATATCGGTCAAGTAATTGGTGAGAATAGTAAATCAGATGATATGTCTGTAAATTTGATTAAAGGAAAACAATTGACAAACATGCGTAAATCTGGTACTGATGATGCAATGAAAATTTTCCCTAAAATAGATTTTTCATTAGAAGAATGTATGGAATATATAAAAGGAGATGAGTATTTAGAAGTTACTCCACAAAGTTTAAGAATGCGTAAAATAAAATTTAAAGCATAATTCTTATAAACGATAAATAAAAAGCCGTTTCAATATAATTGAAACGGCTTTTTATTATTTAAAAGATTCACCTAGTAGATGGTTTTTGTTGTTGATGAAATTTTGTTTTTTAAGCTTCTACTAAAGCCTTTTTTGATTTTCTATAGGTGAATGAATTGAAAATATTCCTTTTACCAAAATTGTTTAATGACTTGCTATTTATAAACTTATTAAATAATTTATGGTTAACTCCAAAATATTCATATGTGTTTCCGTCAGTAAAGGTGACTTCTAAAAGCATACTTTTATGGAAATAGTCCGCAACTTTAGATTTTGTGACCGTAGTGTTATAAGCCTCTAAATTGTCCTCTTTAGTTTTTGGAGCAATACTGACAAGAAAGTGATATCCATCAATAATTTTGGTGCTAACTTCACTTGCTTCTAGTTTCTTTTCTTCGTCCTGAAATTTATCAGGATGCCAGTCTTTGACAAGACCTCTATATGTCTTTTTAAGTTGTTTAAGGTCAATAGTTCCCTCTACCTTAAATAATTTTTTATATTCATTAATACGCTTCATCTTGCTAGTTTCTAATTTTTTGCAAAATTAGAATTATTAACTGAGATATAATCGACTTTATCATTTTATATTTTATAAATGTTATTAAGGAGAAAGATGATTAAATTAAATGTTTATTTGGGATTAGTATAATTGTAATATTTTTTGAAAACCTTCGTTTTTGCAATCTGTTTTAGGGACTAATAATTCATATAAGGTTTACGTTATGATGAAATAAGCTTTGGTGATAGTCTTAGATCACTTAAAACACTACGAAAATCAAATGGCAACGCAACAAATATTGACTATTTTGGAAAGATTATTTGGATTAGAATCAAGCATTACAAAATCAATTAAAAATAGTTTAACTTTGTCTTTTAAAAATACAATTTGTTAAACTATAATACATACACTCATCCTACCTCTACCCAGTGGGTTACCTTCGTTCATGGAGCTGGAGGTAGTTCGTCAATTTGGTATAAACAAATTAGAGCTTTTAAAGCAGTGTACAATATATTAGTTCTTGATTTAAGAGGGCATGGTAAAAGTAAAATGGTATTAAAAGATGTGGTAAATCCAAAATATACTTTTGATATCATTTCGACTGATATTTTGGAGGTGATTGATTATTTGAAAATTAAAAAATCCCATTTTGTCGGTATTTCTTTAGGCACAATCCTGATAAGAAATCTTGCAGAGAAACATCCAGGTCGTGTACAGAGTATGGTTTTGGCTGGAGCAATTCTGAAATTTGATTTCAAATCTCAGTTACTAATAAAATTGGGAGTTGTTTTTAAATCGGTTGTTCCCTATATTCTCTTGTATACGCTTTTTGCATTTATTATAATGCCGCGTAAAAATCATAAAAAATCTCGAATGTTATTTGTTAGAGAATCCAAAAAATTATGTCAAAAGGAATTTATTCGTTGGTATAAGTTAACCTCTGGAGTCAATCCTTTATTACGTTTTTTTAGAGGAAATGACATTAAAATTCCAACTTTATACGTGATGGGTGAAGAAGATCATTTATTTCTTCCCTCTGTCAAGAAATTAGCAAAAGAACACCTTTTATCACAGGTTTATATTGTGAGAGATTGTGGTCATGTTGTAAATGTAGAACAGCCTCTTATTTTTAATAGAAAATCAATTCAGTTTTTAAGCGAATTGAGTTCCTAAGAATCAAAATTAAAGAAATTAGCTTGCACAATATATACCAATGTCAAAAAATCAACTGAATGTAATCCTTACTGGAGGAACAGGAACTCTAGGCTCTCAAATTATTTTTGAATTGTTAAAACAAGAAAATATTAAAACTATTTTTCTTTCTGTAAGACAAAAAAAAGGCAAGTCGGCAACCTCTAGAATTAAAACAATATTAGAAAGCGCTGCAGCTCCCGAATTTATTTCTAAAAATAAAGGAACAATATTAAACAAGATTAAAGTCTTGGATATGGATGCTTTTTTTAAGCCCGAGAATTTCTTGTCAAAAACAGAAAGTAATTTTTTTATACATTCGGCAGGTTCTGTTAATTTATCAACGGATATATCTCAAAAAGAGATTATATATAATGGTGTTTTTGAGTTTACAAAAAATGTTTTTGATACATTTTCGTCTTTTATTACAAAATTTACTTATATAAGTACAGCTTTTAGTATTGGCAATATTGGAGGATTGATTGGTAATGATTACCACTCTGAAAAAATTCCTAAATACCGTAATTTTTACGAAGAATACAAACACTTAACAGAGCGATTTCTTTTAAAAAAAGGAAAAGAAAAAAATATAGATATACAAATTTTACGTCCTAGTGTTCTTGGTGGTAATATATTTAAAAAGTCAACTTATTTTGTTTCTAACTATATGGTTTATTATCTTTTAGGTAAGTTTTTTTATAAAAATCCATTAAATGATAATTCTATTCGAATTGCAGCTAATTTTAAAACGGGGCTAAATATTATTCCTGTTGATTATGTTGCCAAAGTAATTACGAGTGTATTCGATAAAAAAATTGAACAACTCAATATTGTACATTCTAAAAGCACAAATATTGTAACTGGGATGAGTAAAATTATAAAAACCGTAGACTTTAATAATTTTACTTTTTTGAATTCTTCGAGTGGAGGGTTGTTGCTAGAAGGAAAGAACAGATTAGAAAGCATTTATTATAATACCATAGGATTACATTTAAATCAATATCTAATTTCTGATCCATATGAATATGACACCACATTATTAGAGTCTATAGTTCCTATACCTAAATATAATATTGAAGATTATTTAGAAGATACGATTCGTTATGCGAAAGCGAGAAAGTTTAGAGGAGAAAAGTGGTGAAATTCTTGGATTCAATGTTCTAACGCAACAAAACGTTATTATTTTTTGATGTTACTAAGCTACGTTTTTTAGTTCAATCTCCATCATTTCATTAGGTGTTTTATAGTTGATAATTTTCCGCAGTCTATTGTTCAGTTTTTC
>NZ_JBAHZZ010000146.1:0-7148 GCF_037132785.1 Flavicella sp.
TCAAGAAAAACTAAACAATAGACCTAGAAAGATACTTGGATATAAAACACCAAAAGAAATGATGGATATTGAACTTAAAATTGTAACTTAGTAACATCATAAAACTAAAACGTTTTGTTGCGTTACAACCTTGAAGCCAAGTATTACTTGAATTTTAGTTTTAAAATCAAGAGGAAAACACATAAAAAGTCAGTATCCTAAAATACTGACCTTTTTTAATAAGTAGAATCAATGTTTATTTAAGCTTGAATAATTCCTAAATTGAATTTTTTTTCAATTGGAGCATTATCAGCAATTTCTATTCCAATGCTTATCCACTTACGAGTATCTAAAGGATTGATGACACCATCTGTCCATAATCTTGCTGCTGCATAATAAGGAGATGTTTGTTTGTCATATTTCTCTTCAATATATTTTAATATTTCAGCTTCTCTTTCTGGCGTAATAATCTCTCCTTTTTTCTTTAAAGAGGCCGTTTCAATTTGCAATAAAACTTTGGCTGCCTGTGTTCCACCCATCACGGCTAAACGAGCACTCGGCCATGCACAAATTAATCTTGGGTCATAGGCTTTTCCACACATAGCATAGTTTCCTGCTCCATAAGAATTTCCAATTGTAATGGTGAATTTTGGCACGACAGAATTACTAACCGCATTTACCATTTTTGCTCCGTCCTTAATAATTCCTCCGTGTTCAGCTTTACTGCCTATCATAAAGCCAGTTACATCTTGTAAGAAAACCAAAGGAATTTTCTTTTGATTGCAGTTAGATATAAACCGCGTTGCTTTATTAGCACTATCAGAATAGATAACTCCACCAAATTGCATTTCTTTTTTTGCGGTTTTAACCACTTTTCTCTGGTTTGCTATAATCCCTACGGCCCAACCATCAATTCTTGCATAGCCACAAATAATAGTTTTTCCAAACTTCTCTTTATAAGGTTCAAACTCAGAATTGTCAACCAAACGTTTTATGATTTCATTCATATCGTATTGATCGGTTCTCCTCTTTGGTAAGATTCCAAATATCTCCTCTTCGTTTTCTTTAGGTTTTTGTGGAACAACTCTGTTGTATCCCGCTTTTTCAGAACTTCCTATTTTGTCGATGATATTTTTTATAGTATCTAAAGCATCTTTATCATCTTTAGATTTATAATCAGTAACTCCAGAGATTTCACAATGCGTAGTGGCTCCACCCAAAATTTCATTATCTATGCTTTCTCCAATAGCTGCTTTTACTAAATAACTACCTGCCAAAAAGATACTTCCTGTTTTATCTACAATCAGTGCTTCATCGCTCATAATAGGTAAGTAGGCACCTCCTGCCACACAACTTCCCATTATGGCAGAAATTTGAGTAATTCCCATACTACTCATAATAGCGTTGTTTCTAAAAATCCTACCGAAGTGTTCTTTGTCTGGAAATATTTCATCTTGTAGCGGTAAATAAACACCAGCACTATCTACCAAATAGATAATTGGAATTTTATTTTCCATAGCTATTTCTTGAGCGCGAAGATTTTTCTTTGCTGTTATAGGAAACCAAGAGCCTGCTTTTACAGTTGCGTCATTTGCAACCACTATACATTGCCTACCCTTTATTTTTCCAATTTTAACAATAACACCACCAGAAGGACATCCTCCGTGTTCTTCATACATCTCTTTCCCTACAAAAGCACCGATTTCAATTGCTTCTCCTTCATTGTCTAATAAATAACTAATACGTTCACGTGCAGTAAGTTTTCCTTTTGCATGAATTTTTTCGATACCTTTTTCTCCACCACCTTTATAGACCTTTAAAAGTTTTTTTTTTAAATCTGTAGAGAGAAGCCTATTATAGTCTTCATTTGCATTGAATTTTATATCCATTATTATAGCTCATTTTACGAGGCTAAAGTACAAAAATGCAATCAATAAATGCTTTTTTGTTATTTTGGTTCAGAGCAAAATTCTATTTTTCACAATCAACCACCTACCCAACGAACTCAACTATAGACAGTTACCTACAAGGTGATTTATGTATCATGCTGATAATAAATAATTTATTTAAATGAATTCAGACAGTAAGATAATCTCTGTTTTTAGGCAAATAGAATCCCCTTGAATTCACATAAATTAAAAATCATCTCAGTTCTTGCTGTTTATCTCTCGGTCCATTTATTTTTTGATTTCTTAAATAAAAAGTATAAATTTATGGTTATTAACCACCTATTTCTAAATAATTATTAAAATGAATAAATTTATGAATACCATAAAAAAAGAAAGATCTGTTTTAATATTGTTGATACTTCTCATATCAATTTCCTGTACATATCAAGATGATAAATTAGGAGAATTTAATTTACTTCCACAACCACAAGAATTTAATATTTCCGGAATTAGCACTTTAAAGCATGGTGATATTCAAAAATATTTTTCGAAGAGTCAAAAAGAAATACCTGTTGGATTGAACTTACTAGAAGGAATAACTTTTTCAAGCAATGTATCAAAAGCACAACTTGTTTTTGAAATTGACGAATCAATTGATGTTAAGGCTGAAGGATATACAATAAATATTTCGGCTAATAAAGTTATTATTATAGGAAAAGATAAAGCAGGCTTATTTTATGGATTAAAGTCATTTGAACAATTATTGATAGATGCTAAGGAGCAAAATGTAAAATTGCCTTTGTGTATTATTACTGATTACCCTAAACTTGCTTATCGAGCAATACATTTGGATATTAAACATCATCTAGAAAAGACTTCATATTATTACGAGTTAATGGATAAACTTGCTGGTTATAAGGTGAATGCCCTAATAGTTGAAATGGAGGATAAAATCAAGTACAAAAGACGGTCAAAAATTGGTTCTGAAGATGCTCTGAGTATTGATGAATGGAAAAAACTAAGTACTTATGCTTATGAACGAAACATCTCAATAAGTCCATTAATCCAAGGATTGGGTCATTCTTCGTTTATTCTGAAGCATGACAAATATAATAAGTTGAGGGACGATCCAGAAAGTGACTGGGCCTTTAATCCTTTAGATCCTAAAACATATGAATTACAGTTTGATCTATATCTTGATGCTATTGACGCTACCCCACATGGTAAGTATTTACATATTGGAGGTGATGAGGTGTATACTACGGGAAGAAATAGTGGGAAGTCATCGTTAGAACTACAACTAATATGGTTGGATAAGGTGAGTAAATTTGTTGAGAAATACAATCGTATTCCTATTTTTTGGGATGATATGCCGTTAAAGCAAGCTGGAGTTTATAAAGCCATGTTTGATGAGAAATTGACAGAGGAAGAAGTTGATCAAATATGGGAAGAAAATGAACATAAGTTGCTTGAGTTTTTAGATTTATTCCCTAAGAATTGCATTTACATGCGTTGGAATTACAATTCATCCGATGCTATAGGAAACGGAAAATCAATGGAATGGTTTAGGAACCATGGAATGCAAGTTATGGGTGCGACTGCTGGGCAAACTAGATGGGTTTTGATGCCACAAAAAGAGAGTAACATTGATAATATCAGAGCCTTTTCCATCTCCTCTATCAACAAAAATTTAAACGGTTTGTTACTTACATTATGGGATGATGATTCACCTCATTTTGAATTGTATATGCGTGGAATTATAGCTTTTTCTGAATATACATGGTCTGGAGATAAAAGGTCTAAATCTACATTAAAAGCAGCTTACCGTCATAGAGAATTTTCAAATGAACTTTCTTCTGATGAATTTGGATTTATTGATAAACTGGAAAAACCTGTTGCCTTTTGGAAGAATGCTCTGTTAAATGGAAACTCTCGTAATTATTTAAAGAAACATAAAGACGCTATTCAAAAATTGGTAATCGATTTACCTAATAATGACAAGAAAGGGAAATGGACTAAAAAACATGAAAATCGATTGAAAAAAGCATCTAATGTTGTGAAATATTGCGATAGCATTAGCCTTAAAATTGATATAATGAAATCAAAAGCTAATAGAAATATTTATACACTCGAAGTGTACGAACAAGTAAATAAGTTGGTTCGTTTTTCTTGTAATGCTTTATTAAAATTAAAAAAGTACGACATTGCTAAAAGTAAACAAGACGTAAAAAACGCAATGAAAGACATTAAGAGTTTGTCTAATGAATTTGACGTCTTAAGAAAAGAGTTTGAAACGGTTTATGGTAAAACACGTATTCTAAACAAACCAGAAAATTATATCTTAGACCAAGACCATCATGTGCATTTGGCAAATCAATCTATTAATTTTGATTGGCAGTTTCTTGCAGAAATGTTATTTTTGGATAAAATTAGAAAAGAGATGTAATAATAAAATAAATATTCCAATTTTATCAATATGGTATACTTCACATGTGGGAAGCAAATATATGATTACCCACGGTATTCAACTTAGAGTCATACTCTCTTTACTTATTTTCATAAAGTAAATATATGAGGTATTGAAAATTTGATTAGAACTTAGTCAAAAAACCAATAATCATAACTTTTATCAACTTACATATATCTTATATAGTTACCATTGTCTAATTAATTGATACATTTGTTGTTCACAAAAAAACAAGAATTTCACATGGAATATTTATATCTAAAGGCTTTACACATCATTTTCATAGTAACTTGGTTTGCTGGGCTTTTTTATATTGTTCGATTATTTATTTATCATGTAGAAGCGGAAAGCAAACAACAGCCCGATAAGGGAGTTTTACAAAGACAATATAAAATAATGAGTAAAAGGCTTTGGTATATTATCACCTGGCCCTCAGCAATCCTAGCAAGTGTTTTTGCGTTTTGGCTTTTATATGAAAACTCAGGTCTTTTAAAGCAACCATGGATGTGGATTAAACTCTCTTTTGTTGTTCTTTTATATTTTTACCAATGGGGATGTCAAATTATCTATAAACAACTACAAAATGATATCATCAAATATAGTTCCGCTAAATTACGCCTTTGGAATGAAGTTGCAACGATTGTACTTTTTGCTGTTGTATTTCTTGTAGAGCTTCAAAATAATATTGATTGGATCTGGGGTGTGATCGGTATCTTTTCTTTTGGAAGCATCTTAATGATCATGGTTAAATTGTATAAAAAATCCCGCAAAAAAAGAAGTTGGGATGATTCAGAAAAAAACAACTAAAGTAAATTTATGATTTCTCCCCTTCCATCAGAGGAGTTACTTCCAATTACATAATGAGTATACTCCGAATGAATTTTATAATTAAGTTTTTCTGAATCTAACTGTGATATAATGTCGATTATTATCTCATAGGACAAAGTCGATTCATCAAACCAAACTTCTTCTATTGTGTTTTTTTTAATATATCTCTCAAGTTGCTTTATCGAATTGAATTGACCGAAGTTTAAATCCCTATGAATATCTTTGTCTATTGATACTTTTTTATCACCAACATATAGCACATTCTCTCGTTCTGAAATGATAATTACTGGGGCTACCAATCTAAGATACTTGAATAAATACCACAACCTTATACAACTTTTCACTCCAGTATCCTTAAAGAAATTTGATGTAAAGTGCTTTTTATAAAATATTTTCATGGCTCCATGAAAATATTTCAAATATTTTACATCTTTTTTTGTAGATTCTCCTTTGAAATGTATTGTTTTTGAGGTACCCAAATAATAGTTTTGACATCCCTTTTTTAATAATTTATAACTCAAATCGATATCTTCACCGTACATATAATAATCTTCGTCAAAACCTCCAACTTCCCTATAAATTTTTGTTTTTAAAAACATAAAAGCTCCAACGAGTACATCAACAGCACCTACTCCTTCTTGAGGAACATCATTTGCATAATAAACACCTTTATTTTTATCTTTTCCAAGAAAACGATTAAAAGAAGTTTTTAAAGTTGGAACTCCTCTTTTACTCTCCGGTAAATAAGTCCCAGTTCCATCAATCAATTGAACACCTACCGCACCTAAATTAGAAATCCCTTTTGAAAAACAAAACAACTCTTTAAACGTATTTTCTCCAACTACGGTATCAGGGTTTAAGATTAATAAAAATTCTCCTTTAGCAATTTCTACCCCCTGATTATTTGCTTTTGAAAAACCAACATTTTCCTTATTACAAATTAATTGTACATTTGGAAAGTTTTTAGAAACTAATTCACAACTATTATCACTAGAAGCATTATCTACAACAATAATCTCTGAAGTTAAGCTTGAGCATGCTTTCTCAACACTCTTTAGACATAATTCTAAAAAATTATATACATTGTAATTGACTATAACAACGGAAAGCTCTATGCTAGGTTTAAAAGGCAAGTAAGGTTATTGTGATTTTTAATAAAACGGAAATTCTTGAATAATATTGTATAATCTTTAAAATAATTACTGAACCAATGAATCACCAAAGGGAACTCTATTAACAATACTTCTTCCCAAAGTTACTTCGTCGGTATACTGTAGTTCATCACCCACTGAAATTCCTCTCGAAATCGTAGAAATGGTAACATTATACGTTTGCAACTGTTTATATATATAAAAATTAGTTGTATCACCTTCCATGGTCGAACTAAGTGCCAGAACAACCTCTTTAACAACTCCTTTTTTCACTCTTTCTATCAAGCTCTCAATAGTCAAATTATGAGGTCCTATGCCTTCCATTGGAGAAATCCTCCCCCCTAACACATGGTATAAACCTTTATATTGAACGGTATTCTCTACAGCCATCACATCACGAATATCTTCTACAACACATACAAGCTCTTCGTTTCTATTGTTACTTGAACAAATCTCACACAATTCAACATCCGAAATATTGTGACATTTTTTACACAATTTAACCTCTTCTACTAATTTAGTAAGGGAATTAGTCAAATGTTTTGTATGGGACTTGGTCTGTTTTAGTAAATGTAAAACCAACCTTAACGCAGTACGCTTTCCAATACCAGGTAACTGCGAAACCTCGTTTACAGCGTTTTCTAACAATTTTGAAGAAAAATTCATATTGCAAATATAATCATTTCATTAAGTAAATCTTGGATTCAAGGTTGTAACGCAACAAAACGTTTTAGTTTTATGATGTTACTAAGCTACAATTTTAAGTTCAATATCCATCATTTCTTTTGGTGTTTTATATCCAAGTATCTTTCTAGGTCTATTATTTAGTTTTTC
>NZ_JBAHZZ010000147.1:0-15770 GCF_037132785.1 Flavicella sp.
GTAAATCACAAATGCTATCTGCAAAAGTAGGTGTTATTTGTAGTTTCATGGCTTGAACATACATCTTAATAAGCTAACAAACAATGATTTACACCCTAAGTTTGGGTCTTTGTTTTTGTCATGTACCTTGCAACGGTCTTAATAAGTTTATGTTTTAGATTGAGACTGGAGAATATTATTGTAAAACTCAAAGATATTTTACAACACGAATATTAGTCAAGCTCTTTTTTACTTTTAATATTCATTTAGGAAGAGATTTACTGAAAAATATTTTCAAATTAATCATCAACAAGAATTAACGAAATCTTAGTTGTAAGTTATTTTTATATTCCCTAATTTGCAATAACACCAATTAATAATCATATCCTATAGAGAATACAAATTATGAAAGACGTATCCTTAATTTTTGATTTCCCTCACCACCAACTAGAATATTTCAATTTAGAGAAGGCTTTTTCGACTAAATATGGAGATACTTGGGTGAGTGTTTCTACAAAAGAATACATAAATCAATTCAACACTATAAGTAGGGGGCTTTTAAAATTAGGAGTCAAACCGAATGACAAAATTGCATTAATTTCTACGACAAACCGAACGGAGTGGAATATTATGGACATGGGAGTATTACAATTAGGAGCACAAACCATCCCTATATACCCAACCATCAGCAAAGAAGATTACGAGTATGTTTTAAACCATTCAGAGGCTACCTATTGTTTTGTGTCTGATGTTACTATCTTAGAAAAAATAAATCAAATTAAAGACAATACCTCATTAAAAGAAGTATATACTTTTGATGAAATTAAAGGTGCTAAAAACTGGAGAGAGATTCTAGAGTTGGGAAAAGAAACTTCAAGTCAAGATATTGTTGAAAAGCTAAAAAAAACTGTAAAACCAGATGATTTGGCTACCATAATTTACACTTCTGGAACAACTGGACAACCAAAAGGCGTAATGCTATCTCATAAAAATCTAGTTTCAAACACCTTAGCAAGTACTCCTAGATTTCCTTTAATAAAAGGAAACACGAAAGCACTTAGTTTTTTGCCCGTTTGCCATGTGTTTGAACGAATGATTCATTATATGTATATATATTGTGGAGTAGAAATATATTTTGCACAATCTCAAGATGCCCTAAATGATAATCTAAAAGAAATACAGCCAAATATTATGACCGCTGTACCTAGGTTCTATGAAAAAGTATATGACGCTATTGTTGAAAAGGGAAGTAACTTAACAGGAATAAAAAAAGTATTGTTTTTTTGGGCTCTTAATTTAGGATTGCGTTACGAACCCTATAAAGCAAACGGCTGGTGGTACGAAGTACAATTAAAATTAGCTGGAAAATTAATTTTCTCTAAATGGAGAGCTGCTCTTGGAGGACAAATAAAAACCCTAATTTCAGGTTCTGCCCCATTACAAACTAGATTGATACGAGTCTTCACCGCAGCAGGAATACCTGTTTTAGAAGGTTATGGTCTTACAGAAACCTCTCCTGTTATTTCTGTAAACTGCCCTTACAATTACGGAATTAAAATTGGCACCACAGGAAGAGTAATAGATAATGTAGAAGTGAAAATAGCAAAAGGTGGAGAAATTTTAGTAAAAGGTCCTAATGTAATGTTAGGTTATTATAAAGACCCTGAAAAAACAAGAAGTATTATGACAGGAGACTTTTTTCATACTGGTGACATAGGAGAATTGTCTGAAGACAATTTTTTAAAAATTACAGATCGAAAAAAAGAAATGTTTAAAACTTCAGGTGGTAAATACGTTGCCCCTGCCCTATTAGAAAACGAATTAAAACAATCCCGATTTATAGAACAAATAATGGTTGTTGGTGAAAATGAAAAAATGCCAGCAGCATTGATACAACCAAATTTCAAATTTATTAAAAATTGGGCAAAAAGAAAATCTGTTACTCTAGAACCAGGAAACGATGCACTTTGTTCAAACGAAAAAGTCATTTCTAGAATTCAACGAGAAATAGACAGTTGCAATAAGAATTTCGGGAAATGGGAGCAAATAAAAACCTTTAAATTAACTCCTGATGAATGGAGCACTGATGGAGAACATTTGACACCTACTATGAAAATGAAACGTAAAATCATTAAAGAAATCTATAAGGATCTATACGAAACCTTATACGGGAAATAGATAACTTAATACGCATCAATATCAATTCCTAATCGCACACCTCTATAAGCACCAATTGCCGTAAAGGTATTTTGAATTTTTACAATATGTTGTTTTGTTGCTTTTAATGATTGTTTTGGTGGTATTTTTACTGTAATATGTTTGATGTATAGATTGCGAACCCTAGATACACTTGGTGCCGTTGGTCCCAAAACATTGTCTTTAAAAGCATTTGTCAAGGACTTGCCAAACCATTCAGAAGCACTGTCCAAGGTCATCAAATCACGGTGACGAAGTGTGATTTTTAAAATTCTATAAAAAGGAGGGTAATGAAATTGCCAACGATCTTCCAATTGCTCCTTATACATACCTTCATAGTCGTTGCTAGAAACTTGTTGTAAGATTTGATGATAAGGATTAAAAGTTTGTATAATTACTTTTCCTCTTTTTTTTGACCTCCCCGATCTACCTGCCACCTGAACCATCATTTGAAAAGTTCGCTCATGGGCTCTAAAATCTGGGAAATTCAACATATTATCAGCATTCATCACTCCCACCAAACTCACCTTACCAAAATCTAATCCTTTGGACAACATCTGAGTTCCTACCAAAATATCAATTTCTTGGGATTGAAAAGAACCAATTATTTTTTGATATCCATATTTCCCCCGAGTTGTGTCCAAGTCCATTCGTCCTACATTAACATCAGGAAATAATTCATTCAACTCCATCTCAATTTGTTCTGTCCCAAAACCAATAGTTGTCAATTTTGTTGAGCCACACGCAGCACAATTTAAAGGCATTGATTGTCGGTAATTACAATAATGACATCGCAGTTCTTTTCTATATTTATGAAATGTCAAACTTACATCACAATTTGGACACCCTGGAGCTACCGCACAGGTTTCACATTCAACAATAGGAGAAAATCCTCTACGGTTTTGAAATAAAATCACCTGTTCTTTGTTATCGATAGACTCTTGAATTTCTTCTAACAATCGATCGGAAAAATGACTGGTCATTCTCTTTTTCCGATGTTTTTCTTTAATATCTACCAACTCAATTTTTGGTAATTGAACTTCGCCAAATCGTTTGGTCAGTTTTACCAACCCGTATTTATTGTTCGTTGCATTATAATAGCTTTCTAAACTAGGCGTAGCAGAACCCAATAAGGTTTTTGCCTGATGCAAATATGCTAATAAAACAGCAGTATCTCTAGCTTGGTATCTCGGTGAAGGATCAAATTGCTTGTACGAAGTTTCATGTTCTTCATCAACAATAATCAATCCTAAATTTGAAAACGGTAAAAACAAGGAAGACCTTGCTCCTAATACGATTTGAGTATTTTTTTTAGATTCCAAAACATTGTTATATACCTCTACCCTTTCATTCATCGAATATTTCGAATGAAACACAGAAATTTCACCTCCAAAGTATTTTTTTAATCGATCTATAAGCTGTGTGGTCAAGGCTATCTCTGGCAACAAAAATAAGACTTGTTTGCCTTGGTCTATTTGTTTTTGAATCAGCTTTGCATATACTTCTGTTTTACCACTACTTGTAACGCCGTGTAATAGAGTAACTGCTTTATCAACAAAAGAAGCTTCTATTTCCTCAAAGGCTACTTGTTGGAATTGATTCAATTCTTTTAATTGCCCACCTGCCACACCAAAACTAACTCGATCCTCTTGAATATGATAAAATTCTAAAATCTCTTTGTCTACCAAACCTTTTAAAACAGCAATAGACACGGCTGATTTTTCTAATAAGTCTTTTGCTTTAATTGGTTTTCTGGTTTGCGCATCTAGTGAAAAATAAGTTAATAATGCCTTATGTTGTTGTTTTGCTCTTTGCAATGACCCCAACAATTCAATCAAAGCTTTATCGCCTGAATGTTTCTCGTTTAATTTAATATATTTAACAAGTTTGGGTGTGTATGACTCGTATATTTCTTCCTTTAATAAAATTGCCTGCTTAGCCAGCATTGTCTTTAATAAAGGAAAAATATTTTTTTTGGATAATATAGAACTAATTTCTAATACCGATAATTGTGACTGTTGGCTTAATGCTTCATAAATCAAAAATTCGGAATCTGTCAAAACAGAATCATCTTCAAATTTTGGGTTTTTAAGAACTATTGTTTCACTTTCTAATAAAAAGGCAGATGGCAAAGCTGCTCTAAAAACATCTCCCAAAGAACACATATAATATTCTGAAATCCATTCCCAATGCTTTAATTGTAATTCAGTTACAACAGGAGTATCATCCAAAATTTGATGAATCGATTTCGCTTCATAAGCGTTAGGCTCTTGTTGATGAATTTTATAGACCAAGGCAGTACAAATCTTCTTCTTTCCAAAAGGAACAGCAATACGCATCCCTTTCTTTAAAAACTTCGATTCTGCTTCAGTAATCCTATAAGTAAATAACCTTTGTAAAGGAATTGGTAGAATTACGTTGATAAAATAATTTTCAAATGGTAATAACGACAATTTTTTCTGTGCTAAATTTTCATGTTAAATATACTAAGAAGAATTAAATTACTGAATTCATCTCTATTTAAGGCTATTCTTCAGTAGTTCCCCATTCTGTTTTTTGTGGTTTTCTAGACCCTTCATACATATCATAACGCACAAATCTACAATCCAAATCTCCATTTTTTAATGGAATTCTTTTCGAAGTTCTCAATCCAACATGTTTTAAAGCCTGTAAGTCAGAAGTAATAAACCAAGCCGTAGAATCCGGGTAGCCAAATTTTAAGGTATCCCCTATGTTTTTATAAAACCCTTCTAAATCCGCCAATTCCAATCGTTCTCCATAAGGGGGATTAAACATAATGGTTGTGTTTCCAAAAACTTCCTTTTTAGAATTAAAGAAATTCACATGGTGTACCGCTACAAAATCTGCTAAATTGGCATTTTCTATATTCTCATTTGCTTTTCTAACCGCTGATGGTGCCTTATCAAAGCCCATAATTTTATAGTGAGGACTACTAATTTTTTTTAATAACGAATCTTGGATCATAAAATATAAATTCTCATCATAATCCAACCAATTTTCAAAAGCAAAATGTTTACGATTGATATTTGCAGGAATACGACAAGCGATCATCGTAGCTTCAATTAAAATAGTTCCAGATCCACACATAGGATCTATAAAATTTTCCTCTCCGGTATAACCAGACAACAAAACCATTCCCGCTGCCAACACTTCGTTTATTGGAGCTATGTTTGTAGAACTTCTATACCCTCTTTTGTGTAATGAATCTCCTGAGCTGTCTAATGACACTGTGCAAAAATCATCTTTGATATGTACATGGATTTTTAAATTCGGATATTTTAAATCAACATTTGGTCGTTTGCTATATTTATGACGATAATAATCAGCAATGGCGTCTTTGGATTTTAAAGAAATATAATGTGAATTCGTGGTAAAAAAAGAAGAGTTTACAACTGCTCCAATGGCAAATGTTCCATCTACATCCAAATACTTTTCCCATTCAATTTTTTGAATACTTTTATACAAATCATCTTCATTTCTCACTTTAAATCTACGGATAGGTTTTAGAATACGAATTGCGGTTCTAAGTGCAATATTCGCTTTGTACATAAATCCTTTATCTCCTTTAAAACTCACACTACGAACTGCTATTTGAACATCCTGAGCACCTAAATCTTTCAATTCTTTTGCCAAAACCTCTTCTAAACCAAACATGGTGGTAGCAACCATTTTAAAATTATTCTCCATAAAATTCTATTCTGCTGCAAAAGTACGGAATTATTAAGCCAAACTATCCATTGATTTTCATAGTATTTTCGATAAGCATTTAAAAATAAAAAGAAAACAAAACCTTTAACTTCCTTAGTCAAAAGTTTTGAAGTTCATTTAAAAAGCACCAAATAAACACAGGCTAAAAAACATATGCCATTTATAGATTACATCAAAAAAAAACCTCTAGTATTCCCACTAGAGATTTTTATATGATTATTTAAGTAAAATTAAATATCACTTTCAGGAGCCAATTCAAGCTCAAGACCGTCCATTTCAGGTGTTATATGAAGTTGGCATCCTAGACGACTATTGTCCTCAACATAAAATGCTTGATCTAACATATCTTCCTCTGCATCCCCTTTTTCAGGTAATTCATGATCTGAATTCACATAACATTGACAAGAAGCACACATGGCCATTCCCCCACAAGTTCCTTCTACAGGAAGCTCGTAAGCTTTACACAACTCCATGATATTCATTCCCATATCTGTTGGAGCATCCAACTCATGAACCACTCCTTCTCTATCCGTAATTTTCACTTTAATATCCGACATTTCTTTAGTCTATAGTTTTAACAACTGCTTTTTTCGCTTCCTTCTTTTCTCCATCAAATCCTGTAACTCCATTTACCGTAGTATACTTCATCACATATCTTTTTCCGGGATTAATAATATTATAAGCAAATTGAACCGCAATTGTAGCCTCATGGAAACCACTTAAAATTAATTTTAATTTCCCTGGATATGTATTTACATCACCAATAGCATAGATTCCAGGGATGTTTGTTTCATAATCCAAAGCATTATTTACAATAATTGCATTTTTTTCAATCTCTAAGCCCCAATTTGCAATCGGACCTAATTTAGGAGACAATCCAAATAACGGAATAAAGTGATCACATTCTTTAATAATATCACCATCAACCTTGTGTTTTATCAATATTGATTCTACTTTATCCTTCCCATAAATTTCTTTTACCTCAGCATCTGTAATCAAATTGATTTTTCCGGATTTTGCCAACTCAGCAACTTTTTCTACTGAATCCAAAGCACCACGGAAATCTTTTCTTCTGTGCACCAAAGAAACCTCTGAAGCTACATCGGCCAAGAAAATAGACCAATCTAAAGCAGAATCACCTCCTCCAGAAATAACAACTCGTTTATCTCTGTAAAGCTCTGGATCTTTAATAATGTATTCAACACCAATATCTTCGTAATCCACGATTTCCTTAATAGGTGGCTTACGAGGCTCAAAAGAGCCTAATCCACCAGCAATAAATACCACGGGAGCATTGTGTTTTGTTCCTTTATTAGTTGTTACTACAAAAGTACCATCATCTAATTTTTCAATTGTATCTGCTCTTTCTCCTAATGTATAAGTAGGTTCAAATGGAGCAATTTGCTCTGCTAAATTCTTTACCAAGTCACCTGCCAAAATTTCTGGATACGCAGGGATGTCGTAAATAGGTTTTTTCGGATAAATTTCTGTACACTGACCACCTGGTTCTGCTAAAGCATCAATTAAATGACAACGTAATTTTAATAATCCCGCTTCAAACACGGCAAACATTCCAACTGGTCCGGCTCCAATTATTAATATATCTGTTTTAATCATCTTATAATTATTTTAATTTATTTTCATTTTGCAAAAGTCGTAATAAAATATTCTTTTGCCTTATTATAATTCAATTATTTGTTCTTAGAAACCAAGCCTTTGGTAAATTCATTTAAGGCTACCACCTTTTGTTCGAGATTTCCTTTGATTGATTTTCTATACTCATTTAAATTTTCTGTCAATTCATCGATCTCTGTAGGCAATACATCTTCAAAAAATTGTCGCAAACGTTTTGCTAGTGTTGGAGATTTACCATTGGTAGAAATTGCAATTTTTACATTTCCTTTAGTTACAATGCCACCCATATAAAAATCACAATACGGCGGATTATCAGCCAAATTCACTAAAATATTACGTTCCTTACAATCGGCATATACTTGTTTGTTTACTTCTACTAAATTCGTAGTTACAATTACGATCTGTTTGTTTTCTAAAAAACTATCATCATAATTTTGCTCAAACAATTGTACTTCATGTTTTTTTGCTAAAACAACAGTTTCATCCTTAAAAACAGGAGATACCATTATTACCTTTGCTTCTGGACTCGATTTTAACAAGAAAGTTAATTTTTCCAAGGCTACATTCCCTCCCCCTACAATAAGAGTGTTGAGTTCTGTTACTTTTAAAAAAATTGGATACAACTGATTTTGCATTATAATGATTTTCCTTTTTGAACCAAAATTTGACTATATAAAACTTCACTCTCCCTAACGGTTTCTCCAATAACTATAATCGCAGGGTTTGACAATCTATTTTCATTGACAATCTCTAAAATTGTACCTATAGTTCCTACTACTAAACGTTCATTTTTTTTAGTACCATTTTCAATAATTGCAACAGGAATGTCATCTCTACCCTTTGCTTTGAATGTATTTATAATTTTTTCAATTTTGCTCATACCCATCAATACTACAATGGTAACATTAGAATTAGCAGCAGCTTCAACATCTTCACTCAGTTTCAAATCTGATCGTGTTCCTGTAATCACACGAAAACTCTCATTTACACCCCGTTGAGTCAATGAAATCCCAAAACTAGCAGGAGCTGCAATAGCCGATGTAACTCCTGAAACTATATCAATTTCAATTCCTTTATGGATAACAAATTTCAACTCTTCAGAACCACGTCCAAAAACAAAAGGATCACCTCCTTTTAATCTCACTACATGTTTACCCTTTAAGGCATGTTCAACAATTAATTCTTGTATCTTTTCTTGAATGAATTTATGCATTCCTCTTCGTTTTCCAACAAAGATTTTCTCTGCATTTTCAGCATAGTCCAATAGTTCTTCATTAACCAAAGCGTCATACAATACAACATCTGCTTCCTTTAGAGCTCTTACTCCTTTCAAAGTAATCAACTCTGGATCCCCAGGTCCTGCTCCTACTAATGTTAATTTCGGTTGCTTATTCATTCCTTATTATTTTGAAAATTAGGAGCTGCAAAAGTAACAACTCCTAATTCAAAAACTATTACGCTTCAACTAATTCTTTTCCTCGATACTCTTCTACCAACGTGTAAAACTTTTCAGCATTTTCCAAATAAGAACTTGCGAATTCTAGAGAAGCTTCATTTTGATTTATTTGATACACAAAACTCTCAAAATCTGCTCCTAAGTCAATTTTACCTGTTGCTACAAATACTTCATTAAAGTCAGTTATAATTTTATTATGAGTATTGGTTTTCTTTTCTTCAGAAGTTAATAAAGCTTTTGCAGTATTTACGATTGAACTATAAGAATAATAGATCGCATCAGACATCCTCCCATCTGTTATAGATTCTTTAGCATTGTTAAGCTTTTCTTTACTATCAAATAATAAAGTAGCAATCAAATCAATTACCACACCTGCACATTCTCCAATTCCAACTGCTTTTTCATATTTTTCTTCATTACCCCAATCGATAAAGTCAGAATCCGCCAAATTAGTAGCATCTGATAACGGCTTTAAGAAATCATAAAAATACTTCTCTCCTTTTGATAAGTAATACTTGATAAAATCTTTTCCATCTGCATTTGTAATAAAATCATTTAAAATCAAACGCAAAGATTCTGGTCCTCTTTTACTTGGGATTTTGATCACTTTATCCGAAATTCTCGCTTGACCATCACCTAATATCCCTCCTCCTAATAAAATTTGTAAAGCTGGAGCAACAAATTTGCCCGACTTAATAGACATTCCTTGGTAGCCAATGTTTGCCATATTGTGTTGTCCACAAGCATTCATACATCCAGAAATTTTTATCATCAAATTTTTATTGTCTGCAAATTCAGGATATTCAGTTATCAATATTTTTCCTAGTTCATCAGCAATCCCTGTTGAAGAAGCAATACCTAAATTACACGTATCAGTTCCAGGACATGCCGTAATATCTTGAATCGATTGGTATCCCAAATCTACCATTCCTAATTTCCCGAGTTCTTGGAAAAAGAAGGCTAATAAATCTTCACGAATATGACGAATTAATATATTTTGACGCAAAGACAAACGCAACTCATCTCCAGCATAGTTTTTAATCAAGTCCGCTAAAATTCTCGCTTCTTTCGTGTAGAAATCTCCAAGATTTACTTTAACACCAATAGCATACAAACCTTCTTGTTTTTGAGCAACTACATTAGACGTTTTCCAAGCTTCAAATTTAGCTTGATCTACCGTCACTTTAGGCACAACAATAGCAGATACATCAGGCGTTTCAAAGCCTTCAGTAGAAATCTCAACTATTTGACTCGACAAGGCTTTTGTTTCTAAAGCTACAATTTTATTAAATTCCGCTAAGCCTATTGTTTTGATAAAGAATTTCAAACGTGCTTTTGCTCTTTTAGAACGCTCACCATACCTATCAAAAACACGTAAAATAGATTCCATATAAGGAATAATTTTATTCGTTTCTAAGAAATCGAAAACCTCCTCACCGAATCTTGGTTGAGAACCTAATCCTCCACCTATCATCACTTTAAATCCACGTACTTCAACTCCGTCAATTACTTTTATTTTTGCTATGAATCCTATATCATGCATAAAACTCAAAGCGGTATCATCATCAGTACCAGAAAAAGAAACTTTAAACTTACGTCCTAATTCTTGACAAATTGGATTTCTTAAAAAGAACTGAAATACAGCTTGAGCATATGGAGAAACATCAAAGGGTTCGTTTTTATCGACCCCTGCCGTTTCTGAAGCAGTTACATTTCTAACGGCATTACCACAAGCTTCACGAAGTGTAATATCGCTTTTCTCTAATTCTGCCCATAATTCTGGAGTTCTATCTAAACTCACATAATGAATTTGAATGTCCTGACGAGTCGTAATATGTAACCTACCTCTAGAGTATTCGTCAGATACATCAGCAATTCTATGTAATTGATCACTAGTAACCTTACCAAATGGTAATTTTATACGAATCATTTGAACACCAAATTGACGTTGTCCATAAACGCCACGAGCCAAACGTAAACTTCTAAATTTTTCATCATCAATTCTTCCTTCATGGAACAACTGAATTTTATCAGCCAAATCGATGATATCTTTCTCAACTATAGGGTTTTCTATCTCTGATCTAAAACTTTGCATATCAAAAATTTTGTTTTTGTAGTCTAAAGTACTAAGTAAATAAGTCTTTTTTTATTACTCTTACTAAACTTCAAACAATAAATTAATACTATTTTATAATTAAACTAACTACTCAGTACTTATTGAATAAAACCAACTCCTGAGGTATTATTAGTTTGCATATCGATTAAAATAAATGAACCATTTGCTTTATTATCTGCATAAGCATCATAAAATAAAGGTTTTGCTAATTTTATAGTGACTACACCAATTTCATTAATTGTCAATTTAGAGGCAGATTCATCTTTACCTGAAAAATCTGTTTTAATAACCGAATTTACATCCCCTATTTTTGCAACAACTCTATTAGCTCCATGTTGAATCAAATATTTAGCTCCAATAACCAAATCTTTTGAATCCATCCAACATACTTTTGCTTCTATTAATTTTGATTCTTTAGGCAACTCCGTAGATTTCACTAACAAATCTCCTCTAGAGATATTGATGTCATTTTCTAAAGTTATGTTTACTGAAGCCCCTCTTTCTGCCTTATCAAATTGTTTGTCAAAGTGATAAATTCCACTAATTTTAGAAGAAGTCTTTGATGGTAAAACAGTTACCTCATCTCCTACACTTAAAGAACCTCCATATAATTTACCAGCATAACCTCTAAAATCATGAAACTCTTCTGTTTTAGGACGAATCACCATTTGAATAGGCAAACGAGCTTGAGAAATTTCATATACATCCTGTGCATCCAAATTCTCAAGATGTTCCAAAATGGTATCTCCTTTGTACCAAGGTGTTTGAGTTGATTTATTAACAACATTATCACCTTTTAAAGCACTTACAGGAATAAACGTGATGTTTTGGCCTTTATAATCTGCTTTTTTTGCCAATGATGAAATTTCCTCTTTAATGTCATTAAATTTTTCTTCTGAAAAACCTACCAAATCCATCTTGTTAACAGCCACCACTATATCTTTAACTTTTAATAAGTTATTGATGAAAAAGTGACGGTATGTTTGTTCAATCACTCCTTTACGAGCATCTACCAAAATAATCGCTGCTTGAGAAGTAGAGGCCCCTGTAACCATGTTTCTAGTATATTCTACATGTCCAGGAGTATCTGCTATGATATAACTTTTCTTTTTTGTAGAAAAGTATATATGTGCTACATCAATTGTAATTCCCTGTTCTCTTTCGGCAACCAATCCGTCTGTAGCCAAAGAAAAATCCAAATAATCAAATCCTTTTTGTTTGCTACTACGCTCTATTGCTTCTAATTTATCATCAGTTAACGATTTCGTATCATATAAAACACGACCGATAAGGGTACTTTTCCCATCATCTACACTTCCTGCTGTTGCTATTTTTAAAACTTCCATTGCTTCTCTAGTATTAAGTATTAAGTAATTAAGTATTGAAACGTCATACTATTAATACTTTATGTTTGCTTAAAATAATTTAGGGTACAAATTTTATTTGTACTTGACAATTTTTACTCTGTACTATTAAAAATACCCTTGCTGTTTACGTTTCTCCATTGCTGCTTCAGAACGTTTATCATCAATACGTGCTCCTCTTTCAGAAATAGAAGAATCTCTAATTTCTTCTACAACTTTTGCAATATCAACGGCATCAGACAATACAGCAGCCGTACAGCTCATATCTCCAACAGTTCTAAAACGAACCATTCTTTCAACCACTTCTTCATTTTCTTCTCTATAAACTATCGCATCATCTGCTGTCCAAATCATACCATCTCTTACAAAAGTCTTACGTTTGTGAGCAAAATAGATAGACGGTATTTCAATATTTTCTTTTTCTATATACGACCAAACATCTAATTCTGTCCAATTTGAAATTGGAAATACACGGACATTTTGACCTAAGTGGATTTTCCCATTTAGCATATCAAACAATTCTGGACGTTGATTTTTTTCATCCCATCCACCAAAATCATCTCTTACTGAAAAAATACGTTCTTTAGCTCTTGCTTTTTCCTCATCTCTACGAGCACCACCAATAGCAGCGTCAAAACCAAATTCTTCTAAAGCATCTAATAAAGTTTCTGTTTGCAACATATTTCTACTTGCATATTTACCAGATTCTTCCTGTACTTTTCCGGAGTCTATATTATCTTGTACGTTACGTATTATAAGCTCTACTCCTAATTCTGTACATAATTTATCTCTAAAATCAATTGTTTCCTGAAAGTTATGCCCTGTATCAACATGTAAAAAAGGGAATGGTATTTTTGCAGGGTAAAAAGCTTTCTGTGCCAATCTCACCAAAGTGATTGAATCTTTACCTCCCGAAAATAACAACACTGGTTTTTCAAACTGTGCAACTACCTCTCTCATGATATAGATGGCTTCGTTTTCTAAAGCATTAGCGTTTAATATTGTACTCATTATATATTGTAATTATTAAATTGTGTATTTGTCTGTTTTTGAATTCAAAACTCAAAACTCTTATTTAAGCATGTAAGCCACATTCTCTATTTCCTAATACCTTTGTTGGGTCAAAATACTTTACTTCGTTTGGAACTCCATTTTCCTCGTTATAAACGTCTAATTGTGCATCAGACCAATCGTAAAACGGACTTACTTTAATCACTCCATCTGCACCTTGAGAAACGACACCTATACTGTCTCTAAAGGCTGTTTGCCCTTTTCTAAGGTTTGTAAACCATAAATCTGGTTGATGTTCTGTCATAGCTCTTTTAAAGGGTTCCAATTTAACTTGCTCCGTAAACACTTTATGCATTGGATCTTCTATCTGAGGAATACCCATTACGATATCTCTATGAGATGATGTTTGCTTTGGAACATACAAATGAATGTCTAAATTTAACTGTGCAATTAGCTGTTCTGCATGACGATAAGTATTAGGCGTATTATACCCAGTATCACACCATATAACTTTTAAATCTGATTTCAGATTTGTAGTCAAATGCAAAATAGAACCTTCGTATGGACGGAAATTCGTTGTAACTAAAGGCTTATTAGCCATTCCTAATGCCCATATAACAATCTCTTGAGGCGTTTTGCCTTTTAAAGAATCGTTCATTCCCTGAAGCTGTGCCTCTGTATAAAGTGTACTCATTATCGTCCCCATTTAATTGTGCTCCATAACCTCTCGTGAAAGAAATACAGAATCATTTTTGTAAGAAAATCTACCCCTGCAATTGTGGATGCAATCTTTACATCTGAAACCACAAAATACGACACCAACATTGTATCTAAAGTTCCTATAACTCTCCAAGTTAAAGCCTTTAAAAAACTACGAATTGGCTTATCAGAAGCCACTGCCTGTTGAAAGCTTTGGTTTTCTTTATCTTTACGTAACCTATCTAGTATCATTTATCTAATTTCTAAAGTTCAAATCTATTACCCTACTTAAATAGTAGATTATGCCACAAAAATAAGAATAACAATATAATCTCACAAGGTTTTACAAAACAAATAACCATTAAAAACCTCAGCATTAACAGGAGACCCCATTTACCCTATAAAAATGATAGGTTAAAAATATAATTTTTCAAGAAAGATTAAAATTTCTAGATTCCCGAAAAACTACTGCGTTAGGTTGGCCAAAGTTGTATTACGAAGCACCTGAAGTGTACTGTCTCGTACTTGAATCATTAATTTATGAACACTACAAGCATTTTCATCTGGACAATCATCACATTTTTCATAGAAATTCAAACTTACACAAGGTACCATCGCGATAGGACCTTCTAAGCACCTAATCACATCTGTCATAAATATTTCTTCTGGTGTTTTTAAAAGATAATAACCGCCACCCTTCCCTTTTTTAGAACCTAAAAAACCTGACTTTCTTAAAGTCAAAAGTATACTCTCCAGGAATTTATGAGAAATATTTTCACTCTTCGCTATTTCTGAGATCTGCACTGGGCAATTTTCTTTTCTATTTGCCAAGAAGGTCAAGGCTTTTAATCCGTATTTTGTCTTTTTTGAAAGCATAAAACGAAGATAAATAATATAATTCTACTTAACCTATAAACTTAGTAGAAGATTCTGTTTTCACCTTCTTTTATTTTTATTATTTGTCCTCAATATAATTCCCAATGAAAATCTGACATTATATTAAGACAAAGCAAAATCTAATAATGACCCAATCACTCATTTCATAAATTTTTCTCTACTATTCGTTATTAACAAGTACTTTTTTTATTTTAACCATCGTATAGTTTCTCACTGCTTCTTCACCTGTTTTACTCTATTTGACCTGTTTGATGCTTAAATTCAATTATTTTCAAATATGAAGACTCAACTAATTTTTCGATTTCATCTCTACCAAAAAATTTGAATCTCTAAAATAAAAAAACGACTTACCTTAAAAGAACGAGTGATTATTCAAACTGCTTTTAGAAGAAAAAAAACTAAAGAAATCTAGATAAAATAAGTAACCCCAAATAAATTTCAGAGTGATTGATAATAAATTTGAATTGTTTTTTTCTTTAGATGAAATAAAAAATATAAGAATAGCCAAGGGTTACAGTTCTATTTTATATTGAAATATAAAGGAAATACCTCCATTCAATAACTTAACGCAACAAATCTAAATTTATAGATTTGTAAAATGGTAGTAAAAAAACATAGACGACTTACTCGTAAAGAAAGAGTACAAATTGAGACTCTTTTAAATGAAAAAAAATCAAAATCCTACATT